>NZ_JBPTTK010000026.1:0-71763 GCF_053290175.1 Enterobacter sp. 186315
ATGGCTACAGATAAAGGTAAAGAAACCAGAAAAATGATGCTCTACGTCGGTGGTGCTGCTGCAGTGGTGGCGCTTCTGGGAGGGTACTGGTTGTTTGGCTCATCAGATGAGCCGGCAACGGGAGGGTCGCAGGTGAAAGCCCAGGGGCTGGAAGGGAAAACTGGCAGGGAAAAAGCTAATGATCCCCAATACAACAAGCTGCTGAATGAGTGGAATGCTGATAATTCAGAGAAAGCGGCGCTCACGGGGGATAGCTTCATATCCACGTTGTCAGCCAGTAACCCGGTGGCCGTTGATTACGGCACCAAAGCACCACCACCAAAATATTCGTGGGAATCGTCAGCAAAACCGTCGGGCGATAACAGTAAGGCTAATGATGCTGAGCAGAAAGAGCGTGAGCGTCAGGCTAAAGCGGTGGCTACGTTACTGCAGAAAATAGACCAGGCCAGAACACCGGTTGTCACGGGTGTTGCACTTGCAACCTCTCTGGGAGCTGAGGGAAATGACAAGAACGGCGGGACTTTCTCAGGGTGGACCGATTCGGTCTATCCGCAGAACAAAAAGCCGGATGCTGAAAAACAACAGGGGGCGAAGAATAAGGTCAAAGATAAAGGAGCCCGACTTGTATCGGCTTACACGCTTGTGCCGGCAGTAATGGATACGGCGATGGACAGTGACGATCAGAACAGTATTGCTATTGCCCATGTTCCAACTGGAGCGCAGGCCGGCGCCAAATTCTATTCTGGCCAAAACCGTCTTGCCGGCGATGGTATTCGAATTCACTTCACCGGCATGGAGCTGAACGGAGTGCAGTGTAAGGTCGATGCGTATGGCGTGGCTTCCGACTCGTTGCGCGCGGCCGTTTCCTCAAATGTAAATAACCGCTGGTTCAGCCGTATTATTCTGCCGGCTGTCGCTAACGGATTAGGCCGAACTGGTCAGCTGTATGCGGACAGCAATTCGCAGATGATTATCACTGACGGCGGGAACGCATATCGTTCAACTGGTACACCTGATGGCAAAGCGGTTGCCGGTACCATTATTGGCGGGATGGGTGAGCAGGCAGGGCGTGTCCTGGCCGACGATGCAGCCCGCCTGCCGGTGAAGCAGGTTACGGTTGATCGTAACCAACTCATAGGCATCCAGTTTGTCGCGCCGGTGTATGAAAGCGACTGTGGCGAGAATATGGAAAATGCTTCTGCAGAGCAGGCGCAGCAGCAAGCAACTCCGACACTTTCTAGTGTGCAACCTCAGCAGATGCCTCAGCCTCCGGCTCCTAATTACCCTCAGCAAAACTTTCCAAGCTACCCCGGCTACGGGTATGGCTCCAGTAACCCGTATTACCGTTAAGGAGATTGATAATGAATCTGTTTGAAGATGACAATAAAAACGAAGCAGCTCCTGCCCAGGAACCGGTGTCTGCTAAGCCTGCTGAAAAGCCAAAACCGACAGTGACGCCAGCAGCAAAAGCGAGCAAAAAGCCGCTTAATATCAGTGACTATGCATGGATTGGTGGTATCGCTGTCATCGCTATCCTGCTTTTAGTCTGGTTGTTTGGGGGCTCCGATAGTGATACTGCGCCAGCGACGGGGAATGGGGCGATCCAGTCTTCAGCGCAACGTCCGCGCGTACAGTCTGCCCCTGCCGGGCAGGATTCTGGTGACTTCCGCGAGCAGATTTCCGGGATTCTGCTGCAGCAAAAGGAACGGCTGGACGCGATAGAATCAACTTCTAAAAATGGAATGATGATCCTTTCCAGTCAGTTACAAAGCGCTAATGAACAAATTAAAAATCTGAACAATCAGGTTCAGGAACTGAAAATGAAAGCCGCTGGTTATGGGCCTTCATTTGGTAATCAGAGTGGAACAATTTCCGGTTCAACGTCACAGGCATTACCTTTGTTGAGAGGTTTTTCAATTAATGATTTATCTGGCGATCTTGCTTGGGTAAAATACAATAACCAGACGTATGCTGTGAAGGTCGGAAGTCAACTTGGCGGAGTCACCATTACGGGTATCGATACTGAAAATAGAATCGTTACAACAAGTAAAGGCCTAATCCGCTAATCAGGACCTAAAAAGGCGAAACTATGGATTTAGAATCGGTATTAATTCAGGTTGCTAACGGTGGTCAGGAACCGCTGACAAGGCTAATCATAGGTGTCGCTGCAATCGTTGGGATCATTGGTGTTATTGGATATCTGATGAGCCTGCGGAAGCAGGCCAGGCATTCTACCAAAGGTGTTGAAGTTGGCAGAATTTTTGCCGGGATCATCTTCTGTGTATGCCTCATCACGCTGAAAGCACAGATGAACTCAGGCGGTGCCACTTTAGGATTTGGCGATGTCAGTTTCGGACCCGTCAGTTATGCGAGCGAATCTACGTTTGGCATGGGAGCCGCAGCAGTCAACGCAGTGCTGGGGATTGTTAGAATTCTCGGTGCATACTTTTTTTACAGGGGTATTAAGGGGTTGAAAGACTCTTACCTTGAGGGCCATACGGAGCTGTCAGCTTCGGGCACGAGAGGGGCATCCATTGTGAAAATTGTATGTGGACTACTTCTGATGTTCGATACACAAACGCTCGATGCGTTGCAGAGCACATTAAACATTCACTGGTAATCAAAAAGGATACTTTATGAAAATTGTTAAATTTATCAAAGACAAGGCGTTATCTGCATCCATCGCAGCGTATCAGCTGCGCGGAACGGTAGCAAAATCGTTAGTGGTATTGCCCCTGGCATTACTGAGCAAAGAGGCTGCAGCTGAAACGACTGTCTGGGAAAAGATCAATACCTTCACGGAAGGTATGGCCAGTACCCAGCCTGGTCTGATTACCGCTGGTAAAGTGGTTGGTGTTGTGTGCTTCATCGTAGGTCTTGTAGCTCTGTGGCTCAAAAACAAACGCGGGAAAGATATCAGTGGCGGCTTCATCTTTTGGTCAATGGTTGTTGGAGCCTGTCTGGTCGGCCTGACCGCATGGATCTCTTCTGTTGGTTCAACCGTTGGCGTTGACGCAACCCTGTAATGTCCTTTCGGCCCCGCCTTGCGGGGCCAATACCGGAGTTCCCCCATGAAAGATTTTAAGCTCACCAGGAATGAACAACCTGCCAGATGCCATGTGTGCGGGATAAAGAGCAAAGATGTTTTCTCCCTCGCAGAAGATGGACAGAAAGAGAGAATGCTTTGCTCTGTATGCCTGTCGCTCGAACACCCGGAGAAAATGAAACTAGAGACTCAAACCGGACTTTTGCTGAAGAGAAATACAAACCGAAAACTCTACAGCCTGTTGTTTCGTTCAATTGCAAAAGCGGAAAAGTCAACGGACGATTCTTACCGTGAAAAGGCACAGAAACTTAAACAGATATTGCTCAGCACAACTGACGTAGTTCTAAACGAAACCGGCAGTGATGATGGATACGATTTACTGCACCTGATAAAAAAACACCATCAGTTACTTCCCATGAATTATGACGATGAGTTTGTCACTTCTGTCGCAGAGTCAGACGAATTGCCGGATGTAAGTGACTGGAATGAAATTTACAAGGGTAAGAGAGGTTTTAAATGATTTCTTTCTTTGAGGATGTGATCGAAGGTATCTCACGCAATCTTACGTCAAATGACTCGTTAAAATACTGTGATTTGACAACGGTTGTAGGGCTTACGTCGCAGGATCGCGTTGAGCATCCTGAAATCAGGGCTCCGTACATTCTGACTACGAAGAACAACGATTTTCTTACCGTTATTGAGGTTCAGGGCGCTAAATCATCGTTTGACGAGAAGTCGTTTAATGACTTCATCATGCACCTTTCAAACTCGTTGTCGAATTCCTTTATTAACAGTGGCCATAAGCTGTCTGTGGTGTTTGAGCGCGACTTTACCAAGAACCAGGAAGAACTGAATAATGTTTATAAACCGCAGGTAGCAGCAATAGAGCGCCTGCAGATAGACATTAAAGACCTGATCGCCGATGACGCAAAAAAAATTGCTGCCCATTACAGCCGTGAACGCGCTTACATCGTGCTGTATACCTCGAAGGGGATGATTGCGAAGGATGAACTTAAAAACGAGCAGGCAAAAGCTGCCGGCGTTATGAAGGATATCCCGCAGACTCGCTTCAGTCAGAACCCAATCGAATTTCAGCTTGAAGGTTTGAAGATCACGCATGACGCGATGCTGTGGCGGCTGATTGGTATGCTTCAGGGGGATGATGAGTCGGGGATGGGGCTTCTGGTTGATGTCCTCGATGTCAAACACGCCGGCGCCATGATGCGTCAGATGCTGTTCCGGAACTCAACATCAGAAAACTGGTACCCTCGCACGCCGTTTGACCAAAATCTGCGAGTTTATGGCGCTCCACGGAAAGGCAATATCGACTCAGTGCTGCCGCCGCGGCTGAATATCCAGATCATGGAAGGGGAACTGGAAGAAGATGGTGGCCTGATTTACTGCGATGGCAAGTATTACGGCTCTGTTGCCCTTGAGTTGCCACCACTTCACCCTGTCAAATTTAAGCAGTTATTCAACGCGATTAACCGGAAAATCCCGTACCGGATAAAATATGACTTTATGGGCGGGGGCAAAAAAGCACTGTTCTGGCCATCAGTGATCATCTCTTTCCTTCGTTTCATTCCCTCACTCGGTACTATCGCGCGTGATATGGATTATGTCGGGGCCCAGAGCGAAACCGATCCAACGGCTATCATGGCCATCAACTTTGCCACCTGGGGTGACACTAAGGATGAAGCCAAACGCAACCTGGCGGCTTTAACTAAGGCGATTGAAGGCTGGGGTGTATCAGGTGTGTCCAAGACGTATGGTAATCCAGGTAGCGCACTGATTGCATCCGTTCCGGGGCTGACGACGGCCACACCTGGCTCATTGCATTATCCGCCGTTGAGTGAAGGCTTGCGGATGTTACCTTTTGAACGTCCGGCCAGCCCCTGGCATGGTAAAGGCAATATCAACTTCATCACGCTCGATGGCAAGCTGTTCCCTTATCAAATCGCCAGTCCCCTGCAGGAGAAATTTACCGATGTCATCACCGGTGTTCCTGGTTCCGGTAAAAGCGTGCTGGCCAACCGTCTTAACCTGAGCGCGATTTTCCGGGCAGATAAAAAATTGCCTTATCTGACCATCATTGATAAGGGATACAGTGCGAAAGGTATTGCCGACCTGATTTGGGCTGAATTGCCGGCGGATCTACGACACCTGGTTGCCAGTATCACCCTGAACAATGACGAATCGCACTGTATTAACATCTGCGATACGCAGTTAGGTTCAAGGTATCTGACGCAGTTTGAGGAAGTATTCTTAAAGCAGATGCTTAACGCATTCTGTATTGATCCGGCAATTGGCCAGCCGCCAGATGCAATGAGCGTTGGCCAAATCGTCAGTAAAGTTGTATCAAGAGTATACAAAGCAAAAGCTCATTCTGACGCAAATAAGTTTAAGTTTAACGATCCGGTTGTTAATGAAGCTCTGAAAGTATCTGGTCTGGATACAGAGCTCGGTGAAGACTGGTTTGAAAAAGCTACATGGTGGGAAGTCGTTGATAAGCTGTTTGCCAAAAAATATTTCCATGCAGCGACGGTTGCCCAGCGTTATGCTGTGCCGACCATTTACGATTTCATTAGCGAGCTACAAGAAGAAGGTTTTAGTAAGCAATATGCGGATGTAAAAGTCAATGGAAGTGAGCCTGTAGTAAACTTTGTTGCACGTTGTTTCCAGGCTGCCGCTGCTGACTATGCCATTTTCTCTGGGATCACGGTTTATGATTTCAGCCCAGAGACTCGTATTGCGATCCTGGATATGCAAAACGTGCTCGGTGACAGAACGACACCTGCAGGCAAGCTCAAATCCGGCATTATGTATCTCTTTGCGCGCCAGATGGCAGTGCGTAACTACTATCTGCCTCAGTCAGCAGAAACCTTCATTCCTGCTTTACCGGAGCAGTACAGGGCATATCACCAGGCGCGCATCAGGGAGCTTTCAGAAGAGGTTAAACATACCTTTTATGATGAGTGTCATAACTTTGCCGGCATCGACTTTATTCAAAATGCGCTGAATACCGCTGACCTTGAAGATCGTAAATTCAACGTCCGTACTGCGTTCTCGTCTCAGTATCTGAGCCATATGCCTTCGAGCGTGCTTAAAACCATGAACAGCCTGTTTATGATGCGCCTGACGGAAGGGGATGAAGAGTATCTGAAGCAATTAGAGATAAACATCCCGGCCGATATCCTGCGTCGTTTCAGACAGCTTCCGCAAGGGGTTTATCCGGACGGAAGTGGTACTGCATTTCTCGGTATTTTTAAAACGAAACGTGGTCTGATTTGCCATATTCTGAAAAACACATTAGGTCCAAAACTGCTTTGGGCACTGAACTCATCTGCAAAAGATAGGGCGCTCAGGGATGTGCTTTATGAAGAGCTGGGAACGAAACAAGCAAGGGAAGTATTAGCAAATAGATTCCCTATGGGAAGTGCATCAAGTATCATAGATGAAATGGTGGTCAATCAGGGTGGTGAGCGTGATTCAGAAGAAGAATCACAAACTATGGCGATGAAACTCGCTAAAGAAATCATTTCTGATGTGAGAAGGGGATTCAGATGATAAAAATCGGAAACGCAAAACGGTCAGTGATGGCCGTTTCAATTCTGGCCTTCAGCGTACAGTCAGCATTTGCCTATACGGTCAACGTTAACAGCAGCATTCCCATCTCAACGCAGGTTATGCCGGCGTTGAGCACAGCTAATGGCCTGTTAGGTAACATCCAGGCCACGCTGATTAACATTGGTACGGCAATCAGCCAGCAGGGCGATCGCCAGGCAGCATTAATGCAGCAGGTGGCTGAAACTAACCGACAGTTCGAAGTCGAGCAAAAACGTAATGACCGGCTGCTGCAGGCACAGGATAAGTACCGTGTTCCGGATGATATTTGTGCGCAGTCTATTGGCGGTGGTGCCGCGGGGGTATCCTCTGCGGCCGCTGGCGGTCAGCGAACGCTGGGAAGCGCCAGTTCTGCGAAAGATGTAAAGGCCATTTTTGAAGTGCCGGCACGCGCAACCGACGTGGACGCTTCTTCAACGGCCGAAGTTCACAGCCAGTATTGCGACAGTTCGGATTATGCTGCATTTGGCGGGACTTCATTCTGCCCAAGTGTATCTGACATGCCGCGGGCAGATACGTCGCTGAGCTCGTTGCTTTATGGCGCCGGCAAAGAAGGCAAGGCACCTGATCTGACGTTTACAGATGAGCAGACAGATGCGGCGCTGCGTTATATGAAAAATACCGCGTTGCGCAGTGCTGGTCGTCAGCTGAGTCGTGGGGAAGTTAAAGGCGCCAGCGGGCGAATTTACCTGGGCATGATTCAGCAATACCAGGCGCTCACCGACGCGGCCGCACAACCTCAGATGGAAATGATCGCCAACTCCAAACCGAACCCGGCCACTGATGCCGCGCTTGCAGATGCACGCAAAGTGCCGGAAGTCGAATCCTATTTCCAGGCGACGGCCAGTAACAGGGCGAAACAGCTTAACCGTATGTCTGCCAGAGAGTTTGAGGAATTCGAAGTAGGTCGCCGTTACAGCAACCCTGCTTACCAGGCGACGTTGACCAACAAGAACACCGAAGATTTGATGCGTGAGCAAATCAATATCGCCAATCTGAACAACTGGTTAGTGCTGAAAACCAAACAGCAGCTGGAGAAACAAAATGTGCTGCTTGGCCAGATCCTGGCGAACGACGCATATCAAACATACAAACCGATGCTGGCAGCACAGCTGGAGAGTGTGAACGCGGGAGTATCCAGAAAATGACCGACGAAAATAAAACAGGGGATAAAGACACAGCCAAATCAGGGAAATTAAAAAAAGGCCTTGATGTTGTAACAGGCGTCAATGACCTCCCGGAAGGGAAGGCTAAACGAACGATATATTATATTACAGGCATCAGCGATATATATTTTATTATCGCGTCAGTAAAGCAAACATTCAGCCTGCTCTTTCAGCGGGCTTCATTCGTTAAGAAGCAAATAAAAAACCTTGATGGCCCACCTGTTGATTCTGATGCAAATCAGCCGTTCGCCGAAGTTATGAAACGGAGCAATAGACCTATTTCAGAATTGTTGGATAAGGCCAGTTTATACAAGAAATACTGGCTTTGTTGTTTTTTTGCATTAGTCCTCATTCTGCTTTTTTTAACGTCTGGTTATGCCAGATTGCTTCTAAATGGCTCACCGAACATGAGCTTGTTAAGAGCAACTCTCACCTGTGGCGTCCTGTTTGCTGCGGGGATCTTTGCTTTCATTAAGGCTCTCACATGTGAGTTTATGGGGTGGCAGTTACGAAACCAGGCTCACTCTGATGCAGAGCAAGGTACGTTACGTTATTTCCTTAATGATGGGGGAGTGCGTAATACATTTAATTTTTCGCAGGCTGGTCAAGAGCGGGGGCCACATGAGTAAATTAAAAAGGTTGCTTCTATCTCTTTTCGTTGTGGCGTCGCCTTCATATTCAGCGGATTTGGGGATTGATGGCATAACTGAAGCGGCTAAACGTTCAGGTGACCTATCGCGTCAAATGTTACATACCGTATTTGGTGAGGTAGTTAATAATCCGTTTAGCCCTTCCGGCGATGGCTTGCTTAATAACGTTTTCTTCACTGTCAACGAAGTTATAGCGATTCTTGCCCTCGTCTATATGGGGATAATCAGCATTAAGAAACTTCACCAGGCAGGTCAGTTGGGAAGTTTTATTGAGGGTGATGGCAACAACGCATTCAAAATTGTTAAAACGACTTTTGGGTGGTTGTTGCTTGTACCTACCGTTGTCGGTTGGTCTGTGGCACAGCTGCTTTTTCTATGGTGCGGTTCAATCATTGGCGTAGGATCTGCCAATGTTATTGCAGACAAAACTGCTTCGGAATTAGCGAGTGGTAAAGCTGTCTATATAGCCCCTGTTATGCCAGAAATGGCGTCTGTTGCAAAAGGGATGTTTGAAACAAACCTTTGTGCTTTGGGTGTAAATCAGGGGATTGCTCAAATGGAGGCTTCTGGCCAACATTATGAGAATAACGCCAGAATGCAATACCAAACAGGTGATAGCACATATTCGATATCTGTAAACAACGGCTCAGCTGTATGTGGGACCGTTTCGCTGCCACAACGTCCAGCAGGATGGACTTCTATCTTCGCTAGCGGTTATGCGGATTCCGTCTACAGCGTTCAGCAACAAGCAACGGACACGTTGTGGGGAAAAATGAAGACTGCTGCAGAACAGTTTAATGCAGCATATATGGCAAAAATGCGTTCCGGGGACGGTGAGCTGCCAGATGTTGAAAGCGCGATCCAGACTGCTGCGCGTGATTATCAGCTTCAGGTTCAACATGCTGCTAATTCAGCAGCCGGTGACGACGAAATTGTTCAAAAAATGGAGTCGGATATCAAAGAGAAAGGGTGGCTATATCTTGGTGTGTACTATCACACATTAGCTACTGCGAATACCGAGATGAAAGATGTTGCTAACCTGAAGCCGGTAGTTTCAGGAATGAGTAACGATGGCGATATCGGCTCTATCGATTACTTTAAAGGCTTGTTCCAGGCTTACCATTCTCAGCTGAAAAATAGTAATTATACGCCGCCTCTTGGCACCGAATCTAACGCACTTGCAAGGAACATTGATCAAAAAAGCCTTGAAAATGCCGCCACAACTGGAGACGGAACGTCCCTTATTACAAAAATTTTCGACTTCAACGTTACAAACTGGCTTGCAACGAGTAACTACGGCACTGGTGATGGTTACAGTGACGTGACCAACCCTTTACTCAAAATGAAAGCTATCGGCGATTACACGTTAGGTGTAGCTGAGGTTGGACTCGCCAGTTGGACCGCTATCAATGTTGCAGTGAAGGTTTCAGAAGGGAAGAGTCTACCCGGTTTTGCTGCGGGAATGATGAACAAACTTACAGGGATTCGAGATGCTATTGCTGGCGTATTAGAATCGGTTTCGTTCTTGGTTTACCCGCTGTTTTATAGCCTCTTTGGTATCGGTCTTGCGCTATCTATCTGGCTGCCGTTTATACCGATGATTTATTGGTTTGTAGCTATGGCAGATTGGCTGGTTACGCTTATGACAGGTGTATTGGCGTCTTCCCTGTGGGCAGCTACCCATATCAACATTGGCCAGAGTAATGATGAGCGGAGTACATATGGTTATGTGTTCCTTATCGATGTAATGATTCGGCCGATGCTCATGGTAATGGGGTTTATTTTTGCTTCACTGGCCATCGTAGCTTTGGGAACGGCGTTAAACATGATGTTTAAATTCGCTATGGAACAGGTCCAGTCTGACTCTTTCACTGGCCTGCTGTCATCGATCGGATTTTTGATGTTATATGCAAGGCTTTGCACAGGTATGGTGGCTCGCGTATTTGCACTTCCTGCGAGGATGCCGAACTATGTTATAAACTGGATTGGACAGAAGATGAACGATTCAGTGTTGGGTGATATGCAGAACCATGTTCATGACATCTTTGCTGCGTTCGGTCGTGGAGCCAAAAATATGAACCGTAACAACCCTAAGCAATTTAATCCTGACGCAGGTGTAGATAAGAGCAAGGACGGCATCAAAGGAGCTTAAATATGAATGCGTTATCAAACACTGACTTTAAGAAAATTAGTAACAATGCGCGTCCTAAAAGGCTTGGATACTACGCATCATGGCTCTGGATGATGTTTGTATTCCTCTTTCTGTTCGTTAGCGCTTTCGTGTTTCTGAGCGGCTTATACTGGACGATTAGAGACGGTTCAATTCAGGAGCACTGGTTTAGTACAGTCGGTATCTTTGTGATCGATTCAGTGCTGATCTGGATGTTGAAAAAGGACTTCAGGAGCCGCAAGCTCTACCAGGTAACTGCTTCAATGAAAAACTCTGGTTTCTTTGAACCTCATAAGGACTGCGAGCACTATGACTTGGCCCGGAGGACTTACATAGGCTTTGACTTCAGTACTGGAATCATAGGAGTAGCATCCCTGTATGCCACATCCAGTATTAAACGTGAGCGGCTATTTTTTGAAGCCGAAACAGTCGAGTCATGGGAGTCAGTCGGCAGGGAGTTAATCATAAACCTGCGAAATACGGGGCTTACGACGATAACGATCACAGCTCCAAATATCAATAAAGCGTACAGGGATATGGAAATCATCTGCAGAACGCATAAAAATAGGGATGAAAACTATCAGCATCTGAAGAGTAAACTGACAGACGCTGGATGGTTCATAAACAGCAATTATTGAGTTTAACCCGCCGAATATGGCGGGTTTTTTGTGTATACTCAGGTGGTTATAGTCGTTTGTAGTCGGAGGGCTTGTGAGCAGAGTAGTTGAGCGGCAGGTGCATAAGAGTAACCTGGATAAGCAGAAGGATTACAGGAATCGCATCAGAGATACTCATGACCAGCTAAATCTTTATCTGCCCAAAGATGCAAAAAGAATGTTGATAGAGATCACAAAAGTAAAAAAGCTCACTCAGGCGGAGGTTATTGAATTTCTTGTGAAAAGTTATTACGACGGCTTAAAATTTGACGATTCTGAAGAGTGAGGTTACTCTGTAACTGCGGGATCGCAGGTATTGCCCCGCTTAGAAACGCATGATATGTTAAGCGGCGTTTACATAACCTTACGGGGTTATTACAGAATTTAGCACGGGAAGAGCGGCCCGGAGATGTACCGCTTAGGAGTGGCAGGAGCCACAAAAAGTAAAACCCCCTGATCCTATCTCAGAACTTTGGCCGGCTCAGAATAGAATCAGGGGGTACAAACTGCCCACTGGCAGAAAGGATTATAGCAAATGCGTACCCTATTGCAATACAGCCCGGCCAATATGTGCAGGGGCTGGTGAATCAAAAGAATCCATACCTACAGCTTTCTGACATTGAGTCAGTAGAAGGTCTTTCGCCGGAGTTCATCTCCTGGCTAGAAAGCCAATCCCCTAAAGAATCACCCCAGCAGCTGCCTTTAAATGAAGGTGCTGAACCAGCGCGCAAAACCCGCCGTCGTCGCGGTACGCACTCAACGGCGTGTCTCTGCCCGGAACCCAGCTGGTACCGACCGGACAACTTCAAAAAGCTCCCTGGCCAGCTTGGCCATGCCTACAACCGCCTTGTTCGCCGCGATCGTAAAACCGGCGCGTTAAGTCTGCGTATGCGGATCAGCCGCCACCCGTACTTCGTGCAGCTGCGTGAGCAGGCCGGCCGGAAGCGTGACTTCCGCCCGGAGCGGGAGAATCTGCTTGATGCCATCGTGCCGCTTATGGTCAGCACCGTTGACCGGGCAACCCATATAGACACTATCAACCTCAGCAAAATGGCGTGGCAGCTCAGCGAAAAAGACAGCGAAGGGAACGTGATCCGGAAGGTGACGGTTCCGCGGGTTTGCCGGCTGCTGCAGCACATGATGGAGTACGGGTTACTGGCGCTGCCTGAAGGTGTCACATGGGACCCGTTTAACCGCAAGTGGTTCCCCAAGCATGTCGTGCTGACGGAACGGCTCTGGAAGATAATCGGCGTTGATCTCGATAAACTGTATGCGGAGCAGGCCGAACAGGTCGCCGCTGAAGCGGCAGGATGGATAACCCGCGATGAGCATGGCCAGGCGGAAGAAATCTCTGTCAAAGCGGCGCGCCGGCGCTGGTATGAGAACATGATGCACGCCACGCTGGTTCGCCGGCGTGAAGCCGCCCTGAAGGGGAAGCGCGAGAAGAAGCTGAAAGCGCTGGCAGAAAAGCCCTTTGACGACCGTGTATATGCCATGTCCGTTCATCTGATGCGGACGCTGCCGAAAGACGAACTGCACGCGCTGTCGCCTGAACAGTTCACGCAGCGCGTATTCAGCCACCTTTATCAGCTCGATCTGGGGCTGGAGAGGGAAGCAGGCCCCCCTGCTTATCACTGATTTTATCCCCCTGTAATTTTCTAACCGCCGCCTGGCGGTTTTCGTGCTGGCCAGCCGGCGCGACCTGCTCAAATTTCCTCCAGTTTTAACGTGTGGCCATCGTGATTTTTTGACCTTCTGGCGCCGCCGGTGGATAACCAGCAGTGAAATCACCTCTATCCACAGTTATCCGCAAAGGAGGAAATAAAGTGACCTGCAATCGTGGTCAAAGCAAGCTGCAATACACTCTTAACTTCTTTAAAAAGATGTTTATTCAATAAAAGAGATCACTGTTATTCAGGCGCAATTTTCTGTGGATTATGGGAATATGCCTGGCCTTTCAGCGCCGCTACGCGGCACGACGGCCAGAATGGTCGCTATGCTCCCAAGTTAGCACCCGGCAAATGCCGGGCAGGGTGTCCAGCAGAAACCTCCAGGGCAGATTCTTCTTTGCCCCACCGTGCTTTTCCCCGCCGAGCCAACGGCTCGGCAGAAAAAAGCATGATGGATGATGTAACTAAGAACACCCCCGTAAGACGGCAGGGCTGCGACACGCACCCCTGACGTCAACGCTACTACCCACGCGGGCGGTGTGCCGCTAACGTCACACCGCCCGCTCGCAGTAGCCAGGGGGTAATGTGGCCACAGCGTCACCTGCAGGGCAGTCTGGCAGGTAAATCGCCTGCCATATCGTGCAATGCCTTTCAGGCAATCAACGCCAGTTTCAGCTGTGAGTTTTAAAATTAACAGGGAAAAGAGGATCGATTTAGCCGCGGTTATCCACGTCAGCCGCTCGCAGGCGCGTTAAACAGGGTGAAGACAGGGGAATGTTGCTCTTTTTGCAGTGAAGGCCACAGAGAGCGTTTCAGGCGCTTATTTGAGGAAATGCGATTTCTGCCAGAATGGAGGCACAAAAAAACCCGACTGGTGAGATCGGGTTTTTATGTTTTGCCCCGGATGGAGGCGGGAACAACCAAAACAATTGACGGTTAAATATTACGCCATGAGTGCAGTAAATGCAAACCACCGGGAATAGGGTATACTGCGCGGGTCAATCTGTTGACGTTCTTCTCCAGCCCCCCGCTTATGCGGCATGAACGGATTAAAGTCCTGGTTGAAAAACAGGTGGTGCTGTTTCAATGCCCTGGCTGGAGTGGGAACGGCCAAAACAATTGACGTGAGGTAGCCGCTGTGACAGGCAGTGTAAGGGCGATCAGCGGTGTTCCTGCTCTGTATGGAGCTAACGGATGATTAACTTGTTAATCGTCGTTCTGCGGGCAGTTGTTGCAGTGTCTAACGCTGTGATAGCGGTCCTGGAGCTGATCCGGCAGTATTTTGACTGACCGGAAACGTAACTAAAGGCGGGGGGACCACTCCCCGCCTTTTAACAGGGTTACATCTCGATCATCGGGAACAGATCGTCTTCCTGGTGGTAAAGCACGTCGTCCGTTTCCGTTCCATCAAGCCATTCAGCGAACAGTTCAAACAGGCACACCGACATTTCCTCCGGTGAAATTGCGCCACACTGCAGCTCGTAGAAGACCTCAATTTTTTCCAGCAGGCTGTTGGCCGCTTTGTCGTAGCCGAACAGCTTGATCGGCGGGAATCGCATTGCATCCGGGTTGGTTTCCGCCAGTTCATCATCCTTGCGTTCCGGATAAATGCTGTACAGCGTTGCCGGCGATGGCGGCAATACCTCGATAAAGCGGTTTATCCGCATCGGCAGTTCGCTGGAAAACTTCTCATTGTCCGGAATGTAAAACGCGGCGCTGCGTACCAGGGCATCCTGGAAAGAAATTACCCCCTGACCTTCGGTCTGCTTACGTAGCTCACGAATGTTCACGCGGTCCTTTTCACGGATTTGGTACAGATCCCCTTCCCGGACCGTTTTGGAAAACGTGCCGTGTTCGGCTTCCTGCCCGGAGAGCTCAGAATAATAATCCTGGCCGACGGTTTCGCGCAGTATTTCAAAGGTTTTCCGGTCTTCAATCGACTCAAAATATTTCACGCGGGTATTGGCGATCAGCGAATCCACCTCGCCGTTCGCGCCGCGGGCGAGCGACGGGTGATCCTGGGAGGAAAATACGCCCATTTTTTCCAGTGAACGCATCTGCGCACTCAGCGTATCCATACCGCTGGTGAAATACTGGCCCAGCTCGTCATAAATCAGCCCGTATGGCGCCTGATTATTCAGCGCGTGAGTGAGCAGGACTTCCTCTTTTTTCCCTTCCAGCTGGTAGCCCAGGTCCTTACTGATGGTCATTCGCTGCAGCGTCACATATAAACGGCCAAGCGTGGCCGCTTCACCGCGTGACAGCTCCAGCGACGGGATCATGACGATGAGAATGCGGTCATTGTGGAAAATATCGTCCATCCGGATATCGCCGCTGTCTTCCGGAAAAACATGGCCATAAGTTTCATTGAACAGGGAGAGCGTCTTCAGGAACTGACGGCTCATGTAGTTATGCTGTTCGAAGGCGCGGGCTTCCCACGTTTCCGGGTATTCCGCGTTGGCCAGCAGGAAGCCTGGTGTATTTTCCAGATAACTTTCCAGCGCGGCGTAACCCTCGCTGTGCCAGCCGTTTTTCTTTGCCTCCACGTACAGCGCGGCCATTGCCGGCAGCGACATGTTTTTCTGAATAGTGCGCTGTGACAAAAGCAGTTCGCCGCGGGCGCGCTTATAACACAGGGCATTGATCAGCGCCGACATCATGGCTTTTGCCGTATCCTGCCACTGTGCCGAATCCCCGCCCACCTGGGGGAGCATGGATTCCATCAACTGGATGATGAAGGTCGGCGGGGCAACGCTGAAGAGGTTGACTGAGTTGGATTGCGCGGGGATGCTTTCCTGCTTCACCAGGTTCACGAACCTGTCAATACTGCCGGTCAGCAGGTTGAGAACGTAATAATCATCCTCACGGCCGAAACGGCGCGCCAGCGACCAGGTGGCGAAGGCCAGCTTGTTATCTGCTTTACCGTCTGAGAGGCAGTAGCCACGGCACCACAGCAGGAAGTTAACGATAAACCCATAGAAGGTTTCGGTTTTGCCCGACCCGGTGGTACCAAAAAATACCATGTGGCGCAGCAGGTCCGTCATGTTCAGCCACAGCTCGCGGCCGAACAGGCGTCCCCGCTCATACCCGACATATAAAATTCCCTTCGCTTTCTTTCGCTCCCGGACCTTATGCGGGATGCGAATGGGCCCCAGACGGTATTCCGCCTGGGTTTCCGTGGTCAGGGTGTCGTCGAACATTTCGCAGTCTTTCGGCATTCGCAGCGGTGGCCGGAATTTACGATCCGTGAATGCCACCATCAGCGGCGGAAGGATGAGGATGCTCAGCAGCATGGTAAAGGGGAGAAACAGACCCAGCACGGTCAGTATGGCCAGCAGGCCAAACTGTACGTTCGGAGTGAGGAACCACTCCATGAACGAACCATCTGGGCGGAGGACTTTTTTACTGTCTACAGATTCCTGTTGCATAGCGGCTCCGGGTTATTCTCCTATTGCCTGCTGCAGGCGGGCATCGTCTTTGACGACGGAAACCGGGATCACATCACCCGAATCGGCAACGATGGACGGGGTACCGATAAACCCGAATTTCGCAAATGCCATATTGTTCGCGTCAACCAGGCGGGCGCCGGTGGTATCCGGGGCTGTTTTCGGATCGTCAATTTTCGGGTTCATGGTGGTGTATCCCATGTTAATCGTGTCTTCCCAGCTTTTCAGTCGGGTATCTTTCCCGGTATCGAGTACAGGAGCGGCGCGGACCATCGAGCGCAGGTCGCCATAAACGGACACGGGGAAAATCTCGACGTTATAGCGTTTGCTCAGTTCCTGCAGTCGGGGTTCCAGCGCGCGGCAGTGCGGGCACATCGGATCGGAAAACACATACAGGGTGTGTTTATGCCCGGTTGAAAGCGAGATTGTAAAGCGTCCGCTGGTGACGGCATCTTTCAGTGACAGCAAGTCGTTATCAGCCAGTTTTTTAGGGGCTTCAGGTGCTGCCTGAACCTGCAGCTGCTCCGGCGCAGTGGCAGGCTGCTGCAGACCCGGCGCGGGAGCATACGAGTTTGCCTGCAGTGGCTGTGCCGGCTGATGCATATTCATCAACGCGCCGTTGATGGAGACGATAAAGCCCAGCGCGGCGACTGGCCAGAAGATAAAGTTAGACAGCCGGCGCACGGCATTGAGTCCGCGCTGCTGTTTCAGCTTTTTACGGATATTGTTCAGCGCCTCGATGGCCTGATATTCGTTTTCAAAGCGGAACAGCTGCACCGCTTCACCAGAAAACGTATTGTGCGTCAGGATGTGGCCGCTGCCGGCATCATGGCCAAGTCCAAAATGACAGGCTGACAGGGGGAAGGAGTGCAGGGCTTGTTCCTGGTAGTTTCCGTCAGCGGAAAGATAAAGTGTGTTGCGATCGGTTTTTACGGTGAGTTTCATACTTCCTCGCTTAGAGTTCCAGGTGATCGGGTCGGGTTGCCGGCTGAGGTTTAGCCGGCGTCGGTTCATCGTCTGTCAGTCGCAGACTGTTGTTCGGGGTGTCGTGCGGAGCTGCAGGCGGCGTAGCCGGCTCGTCTTCCGCTTCAGCGTCAGATTCAAATGCAAATGGCGGTATAACGTCTTCCTGCCAGTGAGCGACCGGAATGGCGGGATCGCGGCGGTCAATATGGCGGTAATGGAGCAGATCCAGCTCAAGGCCCAGCACGGCCGCCCGCACGGTCGGCGGGAATTTCGCCGCCTTTTCTTCATCGAGCGTCAGCCGGTAACTTTCGCACTGACTCCAGGCAATAACACCACCTCCCTCAATGAAGAACTTCCCGCGGCCGGCGCTTGAAAGTGCATACCATAACGTGCGGTCCACACCTTTAAGCCACCGGAAATTAGCGGATGGCAGCTGCAGGTCATCATCGAACAGCGCGTAGAGTAGCGAACGGGAGCTGCGGCGCCCCTTTGCAAATTCTCGGAACGCTTCACACTGGCTGGCGACGGTCCAGAACCCGGCGGCCAGCGAATAATCAGGGAAACCGTCTTTAGTCCGCAGGCAGGAACGGTTGAGATCGTCGAGAATGGATTTAGCCGTTGGCCGGTCGCCCATAAACCGCAGATGTACAAACGAGGCTGCGAGCGCTTTTTCCCAGGGCGCCAGGGAAAGGGCCGCCCCTTCGGGGGCCAAGTTTACCTGTGACAGGAAGACTTTATGTGCGGCTTTTTTACGGAGGCGGCGCTTAGCGGTATCAATCAGGTTATGTTCCTGGGCAAACTCAACGGGTGACTGCGCGCTGCGTGCTTCTTCCGGATCTTCATTCAGCAGCAGCTGATCGAGGTGGCCAAACCGGGCGAGGATATGAGCTATCCCCGGATAGTTTTTTACCATCACCCAGGGAAGGTTCCGGATGGTCAGTTTACGGGTCAGACGGTAGTAAGGATTGCGCGAGATAACCCAGACGAACAACCCGATGATTAAAATGAACAGGGGAAAGAGCACGCTGGCCGTGTCGTTCATCACGCTGATAAAGTCCCACAGCGAAACCTGGTGGTTATACCGCGCCGCCGACAGCAGCATGTCCCGGCGCTCGGCCGCATTACCCGGTGTAATGGCGTCCGGCAGTACACCGTAGATCCAGTAAAGCAGGCGACAGACTCCGTAAATCACATAATCACGAAAGCCAAACCACATCACTGTGATCATGATGAGAAGGGCCCCGATAATCATCAGGCCATCATCCCCTCCCCCTTTCCGTTGTGGCTGGTTTTGCATCAGAACCTCAGAGAATTTTGGTAAACCTTCCCGATATACCAGGCCTTACGCGCCGGCGTGTTGGAGTGATAGCGGCCGACACCCTGCCAGAAATCCCCCCCTTCGAGAATGATGTTGTATTTGAGGATGTAGGCACTGGCCATTGCAGAGGCGCAGAAGTCATGCTGCAGCTGCTCCGCTTTTACTCCAAAATCGGACGCCAGCTTATTCGCCCAGATGGTGTTTATCTGGAATGCGCCGTAATCGTAAGTGCCGTTTTTGTTTTTATTTTTCATTCCCGGTTTTCCGCCTTCAGTCAGCCACAAGGCGAGGAATCCACGGAGAGGAATGTGATAAATCTGTGCTGCTTCAACCATGCAGGTTGGCAGCGGGATTGAGGGCGGGGCATCAACCATAACAATCTCCTAATGATTTCTATTTCGAGTAAAAAATATACCATCAAAAGGAGATTTTTTTAAATCATTTTGGTGCGGATAATTGAGAGGCTGTCAAAGGGATTTTATTTGCCTTCGACAGAGACAATATTGCCCTCGTTCACATTTTCCCATGTCGGGATTTCGCCACTCAGCGTGCAGCGGAGTGTTTCTTTTCCGACGGTAAGTGGTGCGCCACTGCTGTAGTAATGACTTTCATACAGGCAAGAGGTTTTCTTTTGTTCCGGGGTCAGTGTAATACCGGCATCCTGATCCTTTGCCAGCAGTTGTACAAGATGTTGGTTTGTCTGTACCTGCTCACCCAGAATGCTGCTCAGTAAAGAATCGGTTTTCGGCGCGGATACGCTCTGAGCAAAGGCACTGCAACTGATTACGGATGCAGCCAGAATAAGAGCAATCTTCGTGGTGAATTTCATTTCACTTTCTCCATTAAAAAAATCGGCAATCATTTTCTGTATCATTTAAATTAGGTCTGAAAACCGGCCTGAGTGTCAAGCCGATTCTGTTTAAAAATTAACAGGGGATAAAATGATTCAGTCACGTAATAAATATCTGCAGTTTATGCTGGTTCTGCTGGCAGCCTGGGCCATAGCCTGGGGGGCCATGTTTGTCATGGGGCAGGCTGTTCTGCTCTATGGGCTGGGGAAAAATACGCTGTTCTTCAGTCATGGTGCTGTACTGGTGTACCTGCTGTGTGT
Organism: Enterobacter sp. 186315; assembly: GCF_053290175.1. Taxonomy (NCBI): domain Bacteria; kingdom Pseudomonadati; phylum Pseudomonadota; class Gammaproteobacteria; order Enterobacterales; family Enterobacteriaceae; genus Enterobacter; species Enterobacter sp. 186315. Next base: position 19,824 of record NZ_JBPTTK010000026.1, read on the forward strand.
TTTCCTGGTATACCGCCGCTGGGTTGCTCCGCTACCGGTCGTTGGCCAGCTGAGCAACGTTGGCGCACTGTGGCTGGTTGGCGCGATGGCCGTGGTGTATGTCGGTGAATTTCTGCTGGGTAAAGGGGTCTGACGCTCAGTGGAACGAAAACTCACGTTAAGGGATTTTGGTCATGAGATTATCAAAAAGGATCTTCACCTAGATCCTTTTAAATTAAAAATGAAGTTTTAAATCAATCTAAAGTATATATGAGTAAACTTGGTCTGACAGTTACCAATGCTTAATCAGTGAGGCACCTATCTCAGCGATCTGTCTATTTCGTTCATCCATAGTTGCCTGACTCCCCGTCGTGTAGATAACTACGATACGGGAGGGCTTACCATCTGGCCCCAGTGCTGCAATGATACCGCGAGACCCACGCTCACCGGCTCCAGATTTATCAGCAATAAACCAGCCAGCCGGAAGGGCCGAGCGCAGAAGTGGTCCTGCAACTTTATCCGCCTCCATCCAGTCTATTAATTGTTGCCGGGAAGCTAGAGTAAGTAGTTCGCCAGTTAATAGTTTGCGCAACGTTGTTGCCATTGCTGCAGGCATCGTGGTGTCACGCTCGTCGTTTGGTATGGCTTCATTCAGCTCCGGTTCCCAACGATCAAGGCGAGTTACATGATCCCCCATGTTGTGCAAAAAAGCGGTTAGCTCCTTCGGTCCTCCGATCGTTGTCAGAAGTAAGTTGGCCGCAGTGTTATCACTCATGGTTATGGCAGCACTGCATAATTCTCTTACTGTCATGCCATCCGTAAGATGCTTTTCTGTGACTGGTGAGTACTCAACCAAGTCATTCTGAGAATAGTGTATGCGGCGACCGAGTTGCTCTTGCCCGGCGTCAACACGGGATAATACCGCGCCACATAGCAGAACTTTAAAAGTGCTCATCATTGGAAAACGTTCTTCGGGGCGAAAACTCTCAAGGATCTTACCGCTGTTGAGATCCAGTTCGATGTAACCCACTCGTGCACCCAACTGATCTTCAGCATCTTTTACTTTCACCAGCGTTTCTGGGTGAGCAAAAACAGGAAGGCAAAATGCCGCAAAAAAGGGAATAAGGGCGACACGGAAATGTTGAATACTCATACTCTTCCTTTTTCAATATTATTGAAGCATTTATCAGGGTTATTGTCTCATGAGCGGATACATATTTGAATGTATTTAGAAAAATAAACAAATAGGGGTTCCGCGCACATTTCCCCGAAAAGTGCCACCTGACGTCTAAGAAACCATTATTATCATGACATTAACCTATAAAAATAGGCGTATCACGAGGCCCTTTCGTCTTCAAGAATTTTATAAACCGTGGAGCGGGCAATACTGAGCTGATGAGCAATTTCCGTTGCACCAGTGCCCTTCTGATGAAGCGTCAGCACGACGTTCCTGTCCACGGTACGCCTGCGGCCAAATTTGATTCCTTTCAGCTTTGCTTCCTGTCGGCCCTCATTCGTGCGCTCTAGGATCCTCCGGCGTTCAGCCTGTGCCACAGCCGACAGGATGGTGACCACCATTTGCCCCATATCACCGTCGGTACTGATCCCGTCGTCAATAAACCGAACCGCTACACCCTGAGCATCAAACTCTTTTCATGATATATCTCCCAATTTGTGTAGGGCTTATTATGCACGCTTAAAAATAATAAAAGCAGACTTGACCTGATAGTTTGGCTGTGAGCAATTATGTGCTTAGTGCATCTAACGTTCAAGGTGAGCGGACTCGCGCGGCTTTATGCGCGAGGTCCGCTCGAGCGCAGGGTTATGCATCTGCTCTCGATGACGCCACATATCATTTGTTACCCATCAACACGGGTAATTCCACGAGAATATCCTCTCGTGCTTTAGACCCGCCGGGAATATCGGACTTTTCCTTTCCTATTTCCAATCGGGCGAAAACAACTTGCCGTCCGTTTTTTTCAGCCCAGCCCACGAACCAGCCCTGCGGACGACTTTCATTTATCTTGCCGTTATTGTCCCGAAGCCAGCCGCTGCCGCTTTTTCCATGTACAGCCCATCCTTCGGCTGCCTGGTACTGCGGGATTGTGGCATACGCCATGTCATAAGCCGCTTCGGATACAGGCAGCTTATGCGCGACAAAGCGTAGAAGAAACTGAATTTGCTCCTTGGGAGATATGGTGAGCGACGACATCAGCCATGACTGGGTCAAGCCGTTATGCTTCCCCGAGTCACCGGAAACATCTTGATTACCGTACTCAAATTTCTTTACGTATTCCGTGAACCGATCAACTCCCAGACGGCTTGTTAATTGCTGCGAGAACCAGACAACAGAGTCGCTTTGCCATAGCGCCGGATAGACTTGTTTGTATGTGCGATCTCTCGGAGACGGGTTGTATTCCGGCTTCAATTCCCACGTAGGTGATTTTGGCGACTGCAAGATTCCACTATCAAACCCCATGATTGCCAATGGAAGTTTAAAAGACGAGCACGGAGACACACGACGGGCACATTCTCCGGTCTCATATAAGGTATTTCCGGTAATGGCGTCTGCGATGATGGTGCATTTAAGCGTTTCAACCTCATCAGAAGCCACGGAACTGATTGGGAGAGTGGCGGAAACGAACACCAACATATGCAGCAGCAAAATTTTTTTCATCAAGGTATCCTTCATTGCTCCGCTGTGCGCTTAATAGGTGCATAACTTTGTTTTAGACATTATTTGCCGACTACCTTGGTGATCTCGCCTTTCACGTAGTGAACAAATTCTTCCAACTGATCTGCGCGCGAGGCCAAGCGATCTTCTTGTCCAAGATAAGCCTGCCTAGCTTCAAGTATGACGGGCTGATACTGGGCCGGCAGGCGCTCCATTGCCCAGTCGGCAGCGACATCCTTCGGCGCGATTTTGCCGGTTACTGCGCTGTACCAAATGCGGGACAACGTAAGCACTACATTTCGCTCATCGCCAGCCCAGTCGGGCGGCGAGTTCCATAGCGTTAAGGTTTCATTTAGCGCCTCAAATAGATCCTGTTCAGGAACCGGATCAAAGAGTTCCTCCGCCGCTGGACCTACCAAGGCAACGCTATGTTCTCTTGCTTTTGTCAGCAAGATAGCCAGATCAATGTCGATCGTGGCTGGCTCGAAGATACCTGCAAGAATGTCATTGCGCTGCCATTCTCCAAATTGCAGTTCGCGCTTAGCTGGATAACGCCACGGAATGATGTCGTCGTGCACAACAATGGTGACTTCTACAGCGCGGAGAATCTCGCTCTCTCCAGGGGAAGCCGAAGTTTCCAAAAGGTCGTTGATCAAAGCTCGCCGCGTTGTTTCATCAAGCCTTACGGTCACCGTAACCAGCAAATCAATATCACTGTGTGGCTTCAGGCCGCCATCCACTGCGGAGCCGTACAAATGTACGGCCAGCAACGTCGGTTCGAGATGGCGCTCGATGACGCCAACTACCTCTGATAGTTGAGTCGATACTTCGGCGATCACCGCTTCCCTCATGATGTTTAACGTTTGACATGAGGGGCGGCCAAGGGCGCCAGCCCTTGGACGTCCCCCTCGATGGAAGGGTTAGGCAACACTGCGTGTTCGCTCGAATGCCTGGCGTGTTTGAACCATGTACACGGCTGGACCATCTGGGGTGGTTACGGTACCTTGCCTCTCAAACCCCGCTTTCTCGTAGCATCGGATCGCTCGCAAGTTGCTCGGCGACGGGTCCGTTTGGATCTTGGTGACCTCGGGATCATTGAACAGCAACTCAACCAGAGCTCGAACCAGCTTGGTTCCCAAGCCTTTGCCCAGTTGTGATGCATTCGCCAGTGACAGGTCTATTCCGCGTACTCCTGGATCGGTTTCTTCTTCCCACCATCCGTCCCCGCTTCCAAGAGCAACGTACGACTGGGCATACCCAATCGGCTCTCCATTCAGCATTGCAATGTATGGAGTGACGGACTCTTGCGCTAAAACGCTTGGCAAGTACTGTTCCTGTACGTCAGCAAGTGTCGGGCGTGCTTCTTCTCCGCCCCACCACTCGACGATATGAGATCGATTTAGCCACTCATAGAGCATCGCAAGGTCATGCTCAGTCATGAGGCGCAGTGTGACGGAATCGTTGCTGTTGGTCACGATGCTGTACTTTGTGATGCCTAACTTTGTTTGGAAATGTTGAATACTCATACTCTTCCTTTTTCAATATTATTGAAGCATTTATCAGGGTTATTGTCTCATGAGCGGATACATATTTGAATGTATTTAGAAAAATAAACAAATAGGGGTTCCGCGCACATTTCCCCGAAAAGTGCCACCTGACGTCTAAGAAACCATTATTATCATGACATTAACCTATAAAAATAGGCGTATCACGAGGCCCTTTCGTCTTCAAGAATTTTATAAACCGTGGAGCGGGCAATACTGAGCTGATGAGCAATTTCCGTTGCACCAGTGCCCTTCTGATGAAGCGTCAGCACGACGTTCCTGTCCACGGTACGCCTGCGGCCAAATTTGATTCCTTTCAGCTTTGCTTCCTGTCGGCCCTCATTCGTGCGCTCTAGGATCCTCCGGCGTTCAGCCTGTGCCACAGCCGACAGGATGGTGACCACCATTTGCCCCATATCACCGTCGGTACTGATCCCGTCGTCAATAAACCGAACCGCTACACCCTGAGCATCAAACTCTTTTATCAGTTGGATCATGTCGGCGGTGTCGCGGCCAAGACGGTCGAGCTTCTTCACCAGAATGACATCACCTTCCTCCACCTTCATCCTCAGCAAATCCAGCCCTTCCCGATCTGTTGAACTGCCGGATGCCTTGTCGGTAAAGATGCGGTTAGCTTTTACCCCTGCATCTTTGAGCGCTCTGATCTGAATATCGAGGGACTGCTGGCTGGTTGAGACCCGCGCATAACCAAAAATTCGCATAAAAATGTACCTTAAATCGAATATCAGACACGATGTGTCTATTATGCCAAAATGACGATTTAATGGACACTCAAACGAAGCCGTTTTACTATGTCTGATAATTTATAATATTTCGAACGGTTGCAGTTGTGTTAAAAAAGCCGTCAGGCAGGGAGGCCGATATGCCCGTTGATTTTTTGACCACTGAGCAGGTTGAGAGTTATGGCAGGTTCACTGGCGAACCCGATGAACTTCAGCTGGCGCGTTATTTTCATCTTGATGAAGCGGATAAAGAATTTATCGGGAAAAGCCGGGGTGATCACAATCGACTTGGTATTGCCCTGCAAATCGGGTGTGTGCGTTTTCTGGGCACTTTTCTTACTGACATGAATCATATTCCTTCCGGCGTCCGGCATTTTACCGCCAGACAGCTCGGGATTCGTGATATCACCGTTCTTGCAGAATACGGTCAGAGGGAAAATACCCGCCGTGAGCATGCAGCGCTGATACGTCAGCACTATCAGTATCGTGAATTTGCCTGGCCCTGGACATTTCGCCTTACCCGTCTTTTAAGTAAAATCAACGGCTGCATTTACTGCGCATCTGTCCATGCGCGCAAAGCGAGCCAGCTGTCAAAGGACGACGGCGCGGTGGAAACCCTTCTGGCCGTCAGGCCGGGACGCGCCCTGAGCGAGGGGCAGTCTGCGCGCTGGCAGGCGGAAATCAACTATGCGGCGGCGCTGTCGGTCACGCCACCGGCCGCCACGCCGGGCCATCTGGCTGAGCTGGAAAAACAGAAACTGGATACGCTTGAACAGCTCGATCTGCTGCAATCCGCCGCGTTCTTTGCCTGGGCCAACCGTCTGATGTTGACCCTGGGCGAGCCCTGGCTTCCCTGAAAAAATCAGGCCAGCGCCCGCTCGTTGGCCTGACGCTTTTTGGCGCAGAGATGGCCATACATCAACAGCGAGGTCATCGCAGCGAAGGACAACAACGCCGCCGGTAACGTGACATAGCTCCAGCTAAAGCCGAGCGTAATCATCATCCCACCAAAGTATGCCCCTACAGCGCTACCCAGATTAAAGGCCATCTGTCCGCCCGCCGCCCCGAGCATTTCCCCCCCTTTCGCATTCTGCAGCAGAAGAATTTGCAGCGGTGCGGAAAGTGCAAACAGGCCTGCACAGCAGACGAAGCCCATCAACAGCGAGGCCGTTTTCAGTTCGCCAAAGGCGAAAAGCAGCAACAGTGAGGCGACAATGACCATGTCGGTGGTGGCCGCAATGCGCAACGGGCTAAACCGCCCCGAGAGTTTACCGCTCAGCAGATTGCCCAACACCATGCCGAGCCCCATCAGCATCATTATGACGGTCATCATGCCTTCGGAGAAACCCGATACATTGACCATAAACGGCTTAACGAAGCTGAACCACGCGAAGACGCCGGCGTTGCCAAACATGGTGGCGGCGAAAATCAGCCAGGGCTCCGGTTTCTTCAGAAAGTGGAACTGCGCGGTCAATTTGATCTCTGATTTATCGTGCAGAGTGGGCACCCACAGCAACACGGAGAGGATCACCAGCACATCAAAGGCAGCAATCAGGAAAAAGGTATAGCGCCAGCTGTACTCATGCCCAAGCCACGTCCCGAGCGGTACGCCGACAAGATTGGCTACGGTCATTCCGGCGATCATACCGGCCACCGCGACCGTGACTTTTCCCGGCGGCGCAATTTTGGAGAGGATTATCGCCCCTACGCCGAAAATCGCGCCGTGAGGGAATCCGGAAATTAAGCGGCCTGTCGCCAGCCCGACGTAAGAATGTGAAAGGCTGAATAGGGCATTCCCAATGACGCACATCGCCACCAGGAACAATAATGTTGATTTCAGAGAGAACCGGCTGGAAAACAGCGCCACAATCGGTGCGCCTATCACCACGCCGAAGGCGTAAAAGGAGATCATGTTCCCGGCAGAGGGAATCGAAATCCCGGTGTCCTTCGCCAGTTCCGTCAACACGCCCATCACGCCGAATTCGGCCATTCCCAGACCAAACGTACCAAGCGCCAACGAAAAAATTGTTTTTTTCATACCACGACCACGGGTTAACTATTCGCGACGGGCATTATCAAACAATCTGGTATGGTGAGCCAGTTCAAATCCGTTGGCTGACAGGTTAATCCATTCATTCAGGTGAGACTGTGAATACCGTTAGCCTAAAACAGCGATGCCAAGTCGCTCCATCAACTGGGAAACCTGATAGCTGTCCAGTTTGACGCCCTGCAAATCAATACCCCGCACGTCCAGATCACCCAGTTCTGAATTGGTCAGATCGCAGTGGGTAAAATTGGCCGCTCGCCAGTCAAAGGATGAGAACTCGCCCCCAGACAGATCCGAGCCGCTAAAGGTGGCGCCAAGTATCTGCGCGCCGTTCCAGCGGTTTTCCCACAGCTCGCATTTTTCCAGAACCACCTTCGAAAAATTGGCATAGCTCAGGTTGCTTTTTGTGATGTAAGCACAGCAAAACCAGGTACGGGTGGTGATCATGTTCATAAAACTGGCCCCGCGGAAATCGGCCCCTTGCGCCCTGCATTCACGGATTTCGATGCCTAATGCATTTGAATGCCTGAAATCCGCCATCGATAAATCGCAGCTTTTGAAAATAGCATCTTTAAGTTGCGCCCGATTAAAGTTACCGCCCTGCTGGCTTTCCCGGTCATAGAACTGACAGCCGATAAACTCCGAGCTGGTTAAATCCGTACCGGAAAAGTCGCAGTTACGAAAGATTGCATTCTCTATTTTCTCTCCGGTAAAACGGTTACGACCTATTTTTTCGCCTTCAAAAATCAATGCCATGGCACCACCCTGTTTATTTATACAGTCCTTCTCACCATTCTAACCCGTTACCTGATGAAGGGAAACACGCTTATCAGACACGTATGTCAAAAATTCCCGCGAAGGTTGCCGGCCAGCATTACACTTCAAAGTGTTAGTTCCTTCCAGGCACATCACCCGATTCGGAGATGAGGACCTAAATTCCACGTGTGTTTTTTATTAGCTTCAAAAATCACTATTTCACGAAGAATTTAGACTGCTTCTCACACATTGTAACATTATTTACAACCACCTTTCAATCATTTTTGATAAATCATTGATTTCATCTTTGCTGCAATGATACTTAATAAACTCTGCAAGTTATCCACAGAGCAACACTCAATTTTATTGATGATATTCTTATTATACCAGACATTTTTCATACACTCCCTTGTACGGATAGTTTTCCGACAACTTCATGATTACATATCTTGCGGTTTTGATTATTTTTGCTGCAAGAAATACATACTTCAAACGAAAGGTCTTTATTTGCTGTCTGTATTCTGAAGAGTCCAAGGAATCAAACTTGAACAACAAAAATAGGTTATATGAAAGCATCATCATTTGAAACACGGCTTCATTCGCCCAAAATGACTTTAGCAAGAGATGACCCACCGCCATGTCGTATTTGGCTTCTTTGATATAGTTTTCAGCATTACCACGCTTTTCATAGTATATACCTAGATTCTACGTCAGTACTTCAAAAAGCATAATCAAAGCCTTGATAAATATGCATTCCTTCGAAATTCAGCTTTCACCCATTGGGTGAAAGAAAAGTGCTCAAAAATATGTTAAATTATCAGCTTTTATGACTCGATATATGGTAAAATAATAGTAAGAAAAGTAGTAAAAAGGGGTTCTAATTATGATTAATAAAATTGATTTCAAAGCTAAGAATCTAACATCAAATGCAGGTCTTTTTCTGCTCCTTGAGAATGCAAAAAGCAATGGGATTTTTGATTTTATTGAAAATGACCTCGTATTTGATAATGACTCAACAAATAAAATCAAGATGAATCATATAAAGACCATGCTCTGCGGTCACTTCATTGGCATTGATAAGTTAGAACGTCTAAAGCTACTTCAAAATGATCCCCTCGTCAACGAGTTTGATATTTCCGTAAAAGAACCTGAAACAGTGTCACGGTTTCTAGGAAACTTCAACTTCAAGACAACCCAAATGTTTAGAGACATTAATTTTAAAGTCTTTAAAAAACTGCTCACTAAAAGTAAATTGACATCCATTACGATTGATATTGATAGTAGTGTAATTAACGTAGAAGGTCATCAAGAAGGTGCGTCAAAAGGATATAATCCTAAGAAACTGGGAAACCGATGCTACAATATCCAATTTGCATTTTGCGACGAATTAAAAGCATATGTTACCGGATTTGTAAGAAGTGGCAATACTTACACTGCAAACGGTGCTGCGGAAATGATCAAAGAAATTGTTGCTAACATCAAATCAGACGATTTAGAAATTTTATTTCGAATGGATAGTGGCTACTTTGATGAAAAAATTATCGAAACGATAGAATCTCTTGGATGCAAATATTTAATTAAAGCCAAAAGTTATTCTACACTCACCTCACAAGCAACGAATTCATCAATTGTATTCGTTAAAGGAGAAGAAGGTAGAGAAACTACAGAACTGTATACAAAATTAGTTAAATGGGAAAAAGACAGAAGATTTGTCGTATCTCGCGTACTGAAACCAGAAAAAGAAAGAGCACAATTATCACTTTTAGAAGGTTCCGAATACGACTACTTTTTCTTTGTAACAAATACTACCTTGCTTTCTGAAAAAGTAGTTATATTGGATAAGCAACGAACGTCCTGGCCTGCTTTTCGACCTGGCGACAGGGTGGCTTATGCAACATCGTATTATTCTCCCCGGAGCCACCACGCTGACCCGGTTGATTTCAGAGGTAAGGGAAAAGGCGACGTTGCGCCTGTGGAACAAACTGGCACTGATACCGTCAGCCGAACAGCGTTCACAGCTGGAGATGCTGCTGGGGCCAACTGATTGCAGCCGCCTGTCTTTACTGGAATCACTGAAAAAAGGCCCTGTGACCATCAGTGGTCCGGCGTTTAATGAAGCAATTGAACGCTGGAAAACTCTGAACGATTTTGGCCTGCATGCTGAAAACCTGAGTACACTCCCGGCTGTGCGCCTGAAAAATCTCGCACGTTATGCTGGTATGACTTCGGTGTTCAATATTGCCAGGATGTCACCGCAGAAAAGGATGGCGGTTCTGGTTGCCTTTGTCCTTGCATGGGAAACGCTGGCGCTGGATGATGCACTGGACGTTCTGGACGCCATGCTGGCCGTTATCATCCGTGACGCCAGAAAGATTGGGCAGAAAAAACGGCTCCGCTCGCTGAAGGATCTGGATAAATCTGCATTGGCGCTCGCCAGCGCATGTTCGTACTTGCTGAAAGAAGAAACACCGGACGAATCGATTCGTGCTGAGGTGTTCAGCTACATCCCTAGGCAAAAGCTGGCTGAAATCATCACGCTTGTCCGTGAAATTGCCCGGCCCTCAGACGATAATTTTCATGACGAAATGGTGGAGCAGTACGGGCGCGTTCGTCGTTTCCTGCCCCATCTGCTGAATACCGTTAAATTTTCATCCGCACCTGCCGGGGTTACCACTCTGAATGCCTGTGACTACCTCAGCCGGGAGTTCAGCTCACGGCGGCAGTTTTTTGACGACGCACCAACGGAAATCATCAGTCAGTCATGGAAACGGCTGGTGATTAACAAGGAAAAACATATCACCCGAAGGGGATACACGCTCTGCTTTCTCAGTAAACTGCAGGATAGTCTGAGACGGAGGGATGTCTACGTTACCGGCAGTAACCGGTGGGGAGATCCTCGTGCAAGATTACTACAGGGTGCTGACTGGCAGGCAAATCGGATTAAGGTTTATCGTTCTTTGGGGCACCCGACAGACCCGCAGGAAGCAATAAAATCTCTGGGCCATCAGCTTGATAGTCGTTACAGACAGGTTGCTGCACGTCTTGGCGAAAATGAGGCTGTCGAACTCGATGTTTCTGGCCCGAAGCCCCGGTTGACAATTTCTCCCCTCGCCAGTCTTGATGAGCCGGACAGTCTGAAACGACTGAGCAAAATGATCAGTGATCTGCTCCCTCCGGTGGATTTAACGGAGTTGCTGCTCGAAATTAACGCCCATACCGGATTTGCTGATGAGTTTTTCCATGCCAGTGAAGCCAGTGCCAGAGTTGATGATCTGCCCGTCAGCATCAGCGCCGTGCTGATGGCTGAAGCCTGCAATATCGGTCTGGAACCACTGATCAGATCAAATGTTCCTGCACTGACCCGACACCGGCTGAACTGGACAAAAGCGAACTATCTGCGGGCTGAAACTATCACCAGCGCTAATGCCAGACTGGTTGATTTTCAGGCAACGCTGCCACTGGCACAGATATGGGGTGGAGGAGAAGTGGCATCTGCAGATGGAATGCGCTTTGTTACGCCAGTCAGAACAATCAATGCCGGACCGAACCGCAAATACTTTGGTAATAACAGAGGGATCACCTGGTACAACTTTGTGTCCGATCAGTATTCCGGCTTTCATGGCATCGTTATACCGGGGACGCTGAGGGACTCTATCTTTGTGCTGGAAGGCCTTCTGGAACAGGAGACCGGGCTGAATCCAACCGAAATTATGACCGATACGGCAGGTGCCAGCGATCTTGTCTTTGGCCTTTTCTGGCTGCTGGGATACCAGTTTTCTCCACGCCTGGCTGATGCCGGTGCTTCGGTTTTCTGGCGAATGGACCATGATGCCGACTATGGCGTGCTGAATGATATTGCCAGAGGGCAATCAGATCCCCGAAAAATAGTCCTTCAGTGGGACGAAATGATCCGGACCGCAGGCTCCCTGAAGCTGGGCAAAGTACAGGCCTCAGTGCTGGTCCGTTCATTGCTGAAAAGTGAACGTCCCTCCGGACTGACTCAGGCAATCATTGAAGTGGGGCGCATCAACAAAACGCTGTATCTGCTTAATTATATTGATGATGAAGATTACCGCCGGCGCATTCTGACCCAGCTTAATCGGGGAGAAAGCCGTCATGCAGTTGCCAGAGCCATCTGTCACGGTCAAAAAGGTGAGATAAGAAAACGATATACCGACGGTCAGGAAGATCAGTTGGGAGCTCTGGGGCTGGTCACTAACGCCGTCGTGTTATGGAACACTATTTATATGCAGGCAGCTCTGGATCATCTCCGGGCGCAGGGTGAAACACTGAATGATGAAGATATCGCACGCCTCTCCCCGCTTTGCCACGGACATATCAATATGCTCGGCCATTATTCCTTCACGCTGGCAGAACTGGTGACCAAAGGTCATCTGAGACCATTAAAAGAGGCGTCAGAGGCAGAAAACGTTGCTTAACGTGAGTTTTCGTTCCACTGAGCGTCAGACCCCGTAAAGTGCTGGACCTGCCCGCTGAGCCATTTATGACGAAACTTTTTGCCGATAAGTCCATACCCGATGTGATCCTGACGTTGCTGGCCGTCTTTATCCTTGCCCCGCTGAATGAGGAAATCCTGTTCCGTGGTGTCATGCTGAACGTCTTCCGTTCGAGGTACAACTGGACGATGTGGCTGGGCGCGCTGATAACGTCTTTGCTGTTTGCCGCCGTGCATATGCAGTATCAGAACCTGCTGACCCTGGCAGAAATGTTCCTGGTGGGGCTGATTACATCAGCTGCCCGGATCAGAAGTGGCGGCCTGCTGCTGCCGGTATTGCTGCATATGGAAGCTACCGCGCTGGGTTTACTGTTGGGCTGAAAGTTATATTTTTATTAAACATTGTGCGTTAAAGGCTGGTATGTTTTTTTAGTGAATGTTATATTTAAATATAACTTTTATGGAGGGAAAAATGCATACCACTCGACTGAAGAAGGTTGGCGGCTCAGTCATGCTGACCGTCCCACCGGCACTGCTGAATGCGCTGTCGCTGGGTACAGATAATGAAGTTGGCATGGTCATTGATAATGGCCGGCTGATTGTGGAGCCGCACAGACGCCCGCAGTATTCACTGGCTGAGCTGTTGGCACAGTGCGATCCGAACGCTGAAATCTCGGCAGAAGAACGTGAATGGCTGGATGCGCCGGCGGCTGGTCAGGAGGAAATCTGACATGGAAAGAGGGGAAATCTGGCTTGTCTCGCTTGACCCTACCGCAGGTCATGAGCAGCAGGGAACGCGGCCGGTACTGATTGTCACGCCGGCTGCTTTTAACCGCGTGACCCGCCTGCCTGTTGTTGTGCCCGTGACCAGCGGAGGTAATTTTGCCCGCACAGCAGGCTTTGCTGTGTCGCTTGACGGCGCCGGCATACGTACCACCGGCGTTGTGCGTTGCGATCAACCCCGGACGATCGATATGAAAGCCCGCGGCGGCAAACGACTCGAACGGGTGCCAGAGACTATCATGGACGACGTTCTTGGCCGTCTGGCCACCATCCTGACCTGACCCCAGCGTGCCGGCATGAAATATGCCGGCATTGCCTGTTTCCTGAAGCCTGCAATATACTGTATGTATAAACAGTTGTTGGAGGCTAAATTATGGCGCTGGATCTCGTTTATCCCCGGCCTTCAGTGGAAGGTGACGCACTCCCTTTTTTTGCCGAGCCCGTTGCGGCCGGCTTTCCCAGCCCGGCCGCAGGCTATGAGGCCAATGAACTTAACCTGCATGATTACTGCGTGCGGCGTCCGGCCGCAACGTACTTCTTGCGTGTGTCCGGCGATTCTATGCGTGATGCCCGCATTCATGATGGCGATGTGCTGGTCGTCGATCGGGCAGAAGAGCCCCGGCACGGCAGCATCGTGATTGCCAGCATCGATAATGAATTTACGGTCAAGCAGCTGCAGCTCCGCCCTTACCCCTGCCTGATGCCGCTGAATCCGGCTTTTCCGCCAATCAGGTTTGATCCAGAGGCGCTGCAGATATGGGGTGTGGTTACGTTCACTGTCATGAGACACCGCCCGTGTACGCCTTAATCGATGTCAATTCGATGTACTGCAGCTGCGAAGAAGCGTTCCGCCCTGATTTACGAGGTCGCCCTGTGGTCGTTCTCAGCAACAACGACGGGGCGCTTGTTGCGGTCAATCGCGCGGCGAAAGCGCTTGGCGTGCGCCGCGGGGAGCCCTATTTCCGCTGCCGCCGCCTGCTGGAACAGCATAACGTTGCCGTATTCAGTTCCAACTACACCCTTTACGCCTCATTCTCCGCCAGATTTGCAACCGTGGTGGAGAGTCTGGCGCCGCGGACATTTGTTTACTCAATTGATGAGCTCTTTGCGGATGCCTCTCATATGGAGGGAGTGATGACGCCGCAGGCGTTTGGCCAGCTTTTGCGGGCTGAAGTGCTGCGCCAGACAACGCTCACCTGTGGAGTCGGCGTCGCGCCAACGAAGACGCTGGCCAAGCTGTGCAACCATGCCGCAAAGACGTGGCCTGCTACCGGGGGGGTTGTGGCGCTCAGTGATCCTGTAAGACTGAAAAAGCTGATGAGCCTGGTGGCGGCCGGCGATGTGTGGGGCGTTGGCCATCGTACCGAAAAAGGGCTGGCGGCAATGGGGATCAAAACGGCGCTGGCGCTCGCAGAGATGGATATCCGTCTTGCACGCCGGCTGTACGGTGTGACGCTGGAAAGGACCATTCGTGAGCTGCGTGGCGAGGCCTGCTTTGCCCTGGAGGAAGGAACCGGCGCGAAACAGCAGCTTGTTGTATCCCGTTCGTTTGGAGCACGGGTCACGCAACTGGCGCAGATGCAGCAGGCGGTGACTAAATATGCCACACGGGCAGGGGAAAAGTTGCGCCAGGAAAACCGCCTGGCGAAGGTGGTAACGGTCTTTATCCGCAGCAGTGCTTATGACGCCGGCGGTGTGCCCTACAGTAACCAGGCTACGGAAGTGCTTCCCGTGCCAAGCCAGGATACCCGCGACATCATCGCCGCGGCGCAGCTGGGACTGTCGCGTATCTGGCGTGAGGGCGTGCGGTATGCAAAAGCCGGCGTGATGCTCAGCGATCTGCAGGGATATGAAACCCAGCTGGATCTGTTTTCGCCGGCTGCTGTGCGGCCGGGCAGCGAAAAACTGATGGCCACCATCGACAAAATAAACAGGGAAGGAAGGTCAAGGATCTTCTTCGCCGGAGAAGGTATTGATCCGGAATATGCCATGCGCCGTGAAATGTTGTCCCCGGCCTACACCACGCAGTGGAAGGATATTCCCGCGGCGTTTATGCGATAACAGCGATGTGCAGCCGCTCTTGACGGCGGCTTGTTTTCCCTGGTGTCGGGAACATTAAAACCTCTCCTTACTGCCCGCGTGATAGGGTTGTATTTCCGGCTAATTCCAGATAGTCCCGGCCCTTATCGTGGTGCATAGCCCTCTTCAGCCAGTGCTTTCATGATCTGGTTGATTCCATCCATCATCAGATATGCCTCAATATCTGACGTCGCCAGGCCGCGGCAGTCACTGAATCCCAGACGCTTAACCAGTTGCGCCAGAGCCTGCGCTTCTCTGTGTGTCAGTTGTATATTCACTTCAACGGGTTTTTCGTGGCGAATTTCATCTTTCATGGTCAGAGTCCTTTTTTGATGTTTCGTGAAATGTACCAGGCTTCTTTTGCCTGAGCTACAGCCCAGATCCAGACGAGAGTTGACACAATGCACAGCCCCGTCATGTTCCAGAAATGACCTGTCGTATATTCATGGCTATGAAGCAGGAGGCCGGCGCCGGCCGCCAGGCTCATGACCAGGAAAAGGACGGCTGCGCCGGCGTGATAAATGATGCTGAACATGTAAAACCCCCTTCTGGCGACGGTAGCGCCAGTCTCTGTCTGTATTAAATGGTCGCCGCCTGCCGGGCGTCTGCCTGCATCATGGCGTCAATCAGGGCGCCGGCGCAGGCAATATTCAGGCACGTCATGTTCGATTTCAGGGTCGCCATCATGTCCGCGCGGCTTCTTTTCAGAAACGGCTGCAGCGGACCACGATAGCCCTGTGAGGTCACGATAATCAGCTGAGTGGCCGCATCATGCAGTGCCGGCACGCCGGCCAGAATATCCTGCTCAGCCGCGCTGATATACACGGGTGAACCGGCGATCACAAAGCGCTCGTCCGGGCAGCGTTGCATCAGCTCAGCCAGGGAGGCGCAGCGGCCAGCCAGCGGGGGCCGTGCCGTCAGTGAGCCCCAGACGGTCGCCGGCGCGAAGGGCATGGCGTGAAACGTTGCCTCATACGCGACCGCCGGATCGGTATGGTGGCGCAGCCCCAGACCGGCCGACATGGCCCACAGCTCGATGCCCGGCCACCGCGCCGCGATACCGCGGGCACGCAGCCAGTGTGCGCCCCGGTAAAGCTCTCCCGTTTCCAGCACCCTGCCAGGACGGCGGGCAGCCTGGGCGATCAGCCTGTACCAGCCGTCAAAGGCGTCATCAAGGGAAGTGTCGCCCGGAAAAACGGTATCCTCCACGCTGCCCGCCTTGCGCCGGGTACAGGTGGTGATGAGGTGAAGACGTCTGTTCATTCAGGGCCTCCCGGCTCTGGTGCGTCTGTGCGGTTCGCCGGGCCGCCGGGCACGAATATCGGGCAGACCCCGGCAGGCATCGTTCCAGTGCGTGCCCCGTTCGGGGTTATTGGCCAGCTTACTGATCCAGGTTTCTGACACATTCCAGCGGCGGGCCAGCTCCTTCTGCTTCCAGCCTTTCGCCCTGAGCAGCGCCCGCCACTCCTGCGGGGAAAGCGGCGCCGCCGTGATGCCGGCCGCATGACAGGTCGTTTTCATCGCGTATGCTCCCGGCCCTAATCCTGCCCCGGCCGTGCCGGCTGGATTTGACGCAGTATTGTTGTTGCCTGCCATCCCGTAAACCCGAAGGTATCGGCCAGTTCGCCGGGCAGTGACGCGGCCAGGCGCGGCAGTTCGTCCGGGGATTCATTGTGAAAGACAAAACTGACCCCCTCATCCCTGATGCGCGACATCAACATTGCAATAAGCCGGTGCGGTCCCTCATGGCTGGCGTATTCCGTGACCTTTTCAGTAAACCGCCGGGGATTGCTGCAGCTGATACCCCGGTCGGCCAGGAACGCCAGAAAGCGCTGCAGGAAACCGGGGAGATCCCTGGCGGTCAGGGCGGGTTTCAGCACCGCTTCTGCCTGGGCCTGTGTGAAGCCAAACGCCGCCGCCAGCTCAGGGGAAAAGTCCGGCGTGTCAGCGCTGGCCTCAAAAATGACGCCATCGTTTATGGCCTGCTGCATGTCCGGGGGCATATTCCCGATCATATTTTCACGCACGCCCCATGCACGGCCGGCGCTTTCGGTCAGTCTCTGCGGATCGCTGCAGCTGACGCCCCGCTCCGCCAGGAACGTCAGGAAACGCTGCAGGACGGCGGCGCCGATCTCGCCGGAGACGGGCGCTTCCCCGGAGGGATAGAAGACCCTGACGTTGGTGTTATCCAGTAAGGCCTGTTCAGCGCCGGCGCCGGACCCGGTGCTTTTTCCGCTCCGCCAGGCCGTATTATTTCGACTGACGATGGCAGGATCGACATGTTCGCTGTCCACGATGCTGTTAATGAACGTCACTGACTGTTCTTCGCTGAAATCAAAGTCGCGCTGTAACAGGGACAGCAGCCTGTCATGCCAGTCATCTTTCACGCGACTGGCGGCATTAACCATGAACGTGACGTTCAGTACACCGGCCAGTAAACAGGCAGCCTGGTCGGCCACATACAGGCTGAAGTACTCCAGTACCGCCTGTTCAAATGCAGCGGGATCGCAGCAGACCACTTCCACAGCTCCCAGCGACTGCAGAAACCGCCGGGTGTTTTCGGTCACAGCGTCGGCGGGATTGAGGGCGATGGCGCGGCCGCGCTGTGACTGGATGTCAAATGTGACGATACGCTCCGTGACGGGCATCCGGCCGTGATCGGCGATGAAGCGGTAAAGCTGCTCCACTGCTTCCGTGGCGGTCATGCCCATTGCCTCCAGACGCAGTTCGGCGCGTTTCTTCAGCTGCTCATCGAGACGCACGGTCAGCTGGGCGTTTTTGGCCCGCTTTTTACGTTCAAAAAAACCGGTCATGCTCCTTCCTTTTTGTACAGTCATTTGGCTTTACATAATGTACAGCCATTTGTACCGCACTTTTGCGCGCGGGACCACATTTTTTCACCGTTGCGGTTTAGCGGTATTCTCCGCAGCGCCGCCACTTATCCACCGTTTCTGTGGATAACGCTATATGTAGTGGCTCCGTCAGCTGAGAACGGCACAAGATATGGTGCCCGCGCACGGCAACCGTGCGACCGTCCCCCTGCCTTCCTCTCCCTGTTGATTTCGCTTTTTTCGGTATTTACGTTTTTTCCGCAATGGCGGCACCGGCGAAAAGGTATTTTCCGGTGGTTGCAGGCGTAAAAGTCACAAGGTGAAAAGATAAGGGGGCGAATCATCCGGCGGGGTAAATCGTGCGGTCGTCATGCAGCGTGATGATTACCGGTGTGTCGCTTCATTGAATTAGCTTTTAGTGCTAAATCTAAATATTTATAATATACGCATGAAACCTAATTTATTAGAGTATGGTTATTCAGTAAACAACGGCAAGCGGAGTGAACGGGATGGAATATGAAGCGTACAAGGTTCGCGGCTACGGCTTCGGACTGAAGAAAGAGATCACCGGCGTGCTGGGTCGTTACCCCACGCAGGAAGAGGCGCAGAAGGTCGCGGACGACTACACGCAGGCCTGCCTGCGGGATAACCTGCCGGACAGTTACGATATGGGCATGGTCCGGCCGGTCGCTGCCGGCGAACCTGCTGCCCTCGATCCGGACGTGTTTCGCGGTCCGGGCGCGCCGTTCCTGATGGATGCCGGCCAGATAACCACGGGTCACACGGTATGCCTGGGCAAAGCAGCGGATGGAAAACGGTTTTATTTTGGCGGGGAGCATTCCGATGGCCACCAAACATATAAATGATGAGCTCTGGAATCGCATTGAGGCGCTGACCGTCAAAGCGAACACCATGCATGGGCTGCTGCGGCCGATTAAAGAGGCTGAAGTACTGCATCTTGTCCTGCAGCGTGGCCTGGAGCTGCTTACGGACGACGATCTGCTGCAGCTGGGCAAGTACCGGCGGCCGATTGGATTCGTGCTGCGTCGGCCGGGCATGGAGATGCTGAAGCTGGATACTCTGAGTATGGCTGACGCCGCTACTATCCTCATGCGCAGCGGACCGGCAACGCTGTGCATCTGGAGTCGTGACGATATCCTGCGTCAGGCCGGTGAAGATGTGATCCGCGAACGACTGCCGGATGCAGCCCTGCTGTCGGAGGGGGATGACCGGGCCCGGTTCCAGACGCTGCTGCCCGGATTCTGGAACGCCGCGCACCGGGGGGAAACGGCCGTGATTTCCCTGCGGGCTGACAGTGCGGATTACGCGATTGCGCGTATAACCGATCTGATGTGTGAAGCCCTACTGGGTTATAAAGGGCAGCGGGCCTGGCGGCCAGCTGAAGACGAACAGGGGGAATAACATGGTGACTCAGCCTATGGTGCTTCTGGGCGCGGTACACCCCGTAGCGGGTTATCTCTTCCTGGAAGTGATCCCTGACAGTGAGGTTGGCTTCGTTGATATATATCAGCTGACCGACCGTCTTTATGTTGGCGATTATCTGGTCATTAACAATCCGGAATGGCGGCGGCGTGAACCTGCATTTGACGGCCGGCCGTGGGATGAATGGGTGATCCGTGAACACCTGTCCCGCATAGACTGGTATTCGAATGACACCATTCTGAGGTTATGTCAGAGGCACAATCTGTCATGTGCTGACCTGCAAAAGTGGGGAGAAAACGTGGCACGCTGGAAGGATGTACCGGTGATGGTAGCGCGTGAAGAAGACGACGTGTCCATCACACTTCTTTCAGGGTTTACAGATAACTGATGATGCATACACAAAAGGCGTCCAACTGGTGAGGAAGGGCGCCTTTTAATTATAGACCTTTTTATTACTTAACTTTCTGTCGGAGTAAACGGAAAATTAATCTGTTAATCACTGCGAGTATAAATCCCCGATAAGCGTGGTGCAACGCCCTATCAGAAGTAACCGCCGGTGGTTGAATCCAGTGCCCTGAACAGGCTGTCCTGGGCTGCTTCCAGCAGACGACCTGGCAGACGGAGTTCATTCACGCGGTAACTCTGCCCGGTCTGTGTGGTCACTGTGAGGTAATACTGATCGTCAAACTGCTGACCGGCACCGATATGCACGATGGTGGCCGTGTCGATCCAGCACAGGTTTGTGCCTTCCGCGTCCTCAAGTGGTTTGATTCGGCCTTTCAGCCACTTCTGCGGGCGACCCGGCCGGCATTTGATCGTGATGCCGTGCTTATAGCCGCGGGTTCTGGCCACAAAGGCCGCTATTTTATCTTTATCCAGTTCCTGCGCCGGGGTGAGCTTACTGAAACTGGACGGAGAGAAGTTATACTGCAATTCTTCAAACAGGTTCAGGTACGTGGCTTCATCATCCAGATTGTCCCCGCGTTCTTTCAGCATGGAGCCCCAGATCCTCTCCATTTCGCCCTTCAGCGCCAGTTTAACCGCCTCAAATTCTTCCTGATGTTCATCGTAGTAGTTGATATCCATCGTGTCTCCTGTTGTGTTTATGGCGAATTTGCGGAATTAATATACATAAAAAATGTTCAAATATGAACATTTTCAGGCTATAAATACAGGCAGATTATAACAGGCCAGTCCACCAGGATTCGGCCAGGAGCTGAGTACGCATGATAAAGAAACCACTTATTGCCGGCATCATGCTGGTTGTGGCGCACACCGCCGGCGCTGCGCAGGGTGATGATACCAATCTGCAGCAGATTTATACCGAGGCGGGCATTCAGGGGATATGCAGCGCCGGGATGCTGGCTGTGCCGGAAGGGGCCAGGGATGAAGTTGTCCCGCAGAACGTCAGACACCTCCTGGTTCAGTGTGCCTATTTCGACGAGCAGCAGTTGCGCCGGCGTGCCGGCCTGCCGGCTCAGACATTTAGCCACTGGCGTGACCGCAATGCGGTCCTTAATCTGTCGTCTGACCAGGTATCTGATGCGCTCTGGCTGTCAGCGTGGCGTGATTTCCGGGCACAACTGGCCTCGGCCTACCCGGCCCCGGCGGAAAAAAAGGCACAGGGGAAAGAGGCCGTACCCGCCGGCACGAAGCCCGGCACTGAGCATGGGAGTGCGGCGGATTGACCGGCTTTGACTTGATCCTGTGGCGACGGGGCCTGAACTGGACCCAGGAACGCGCCGCGGCTGAGCTCGGTATCAGCCGTACCAGCCTGGTAAAATATGAGGACGGTGAGACAGTACCCCGGACCATACAACTTGCCACCGTCGCGCTGACGCTGAAAGCGGAATGGCCCACCCTGAAAACCATGAGCAAAGACAGGCTGCTGCGGCAGCTGAAGTATGAAGTGCTGAGGATCGATAATGAATGAGTCCATCCATGTTGTCGGCTCTTTTATCCTTGCGGGTATCCTGCTGTATGGCCTCTGGCTGGGTACACGGCGACGCCGGCGCCGGCACGAACGGAAACAGGCCAGCGCGGTACGTGTGATCGATAAAATTAATACGTTTCCGCATTTCGGGCAGAAAATTGCCTATCTGCGCAAGATTGACCCGTTTGTGTTCGAAGAGCTGCTGCTTGAAGGCTTTGAACGCCGAGGCTTTGAAGTGATCCGTAACCGCCGGTATACCGGTGACGGCGGGATTGATGGCCGTGTGAAGATTGATGGCCAGACCTGGCTTATCCAGGCCAAACGCTATACCAGCTATATTGCCGTTGGCCACGTCCGTGACTTCAGCGACCTGCTGAACGCCACCGGTGCCCGCGGTTTTTTCTGCCATACCGGCAAAACGCGCGAAGGAACCAAATCGCTCATTCGCGGAGACAGCCGTATGATCCTGGTCAGTGGCCAGAAGCTGCTAGACCTTATTGCCACCGATGCGCCGTTTATCCCGTATCCGGGATACCGGCCACCGGCCGAAATGGTTCAACCTGAACAGGAGACAACATGAAATTCAAAGGATACGTCGCCGCCCTGCCGGCACTGTTGCTGACAGGGTGCGCCATGCTCCCCGGACAGCCCACCGATTATGACCGCTTCTGTAACGTCTCAGGCATCGCCAGCCACGGCGAAACCTACCGTGTCAGTGACAGCCAGGATTTCTGGTTAACCCCGAACGGCCGCTATCTCAGCCAGGCTGAGTACAGCAGTCCGGCTGATACGCTTCAGAAACTGACGGGTGTGGTCAGTGGTGAAGATCCTGACCAGGTGCGGAAGAACGCCGTCAGGGTAAGGGTGTTCCGCGTCGAGAGTGAAAACAGCCATAAAGGTGCGTGCCTGCCTGTGCGTTATGACGATAATGGCGCACAGCGTAAAATGGATTCACTGACTAACGGCCGCCGTATGGTGGTATTCAGTGAAGATGAAGGTCAGTCTGGTCAGCAGATTTACAACAAAAGTCGTGGTACAGGATTCAGTTACAGGTTGTTATGAGTGGATTGAAAGGCCGCCGAATCAGCGCGGATATGTTTGCTATGATGTTAAAAGTACCTGTCGGGGAGCTGGTTTTTGCAGCCCGACACAACCAGCCGCTACACGGACAGGCGCTACCTCCTTACGGGATCGGCGGCGGGAAAAGCTGGAGCTCGACCGCCTCCACCCGCAGTATGACGTTTGATATGCAGGATGCGGTCGATTTCAGCGAGAAATTTCATAAAATTCAGTCGCCTGACGGCTGATTAGCGGATTTTAAAAAATTGAACACTTTCCCCCTGCAAATTTCTCAGAATTCACGTAGCGACGCCATCGGGACCGGGCGCGTGACATATGCCTACTTCGATTATGCCGATGCGCTGGCGCTGCGGGAGATGGCCAGCCAGGCTGATTTACCCAAATACCTGCTGGCCCCGGAGGTGTCGGTGTTTCTGCGGTATGTGCCAGACCTGCGCCAGCAGGTCCTTTTCGATACCCTCTGGAACACGGGCGCGCGTATTAATGAGGCGCTGGCGCTGACCGGCGCCAGCTTTCAGCTTGACGGTTCCCGGCCGTTTGTCCGGCTGAAGACGCTTAAACAGCGTCAGCGTGGCCGCGGCAGGCCGGGCAAGGATGAGGAGGTGTTCCGTCTTGTTCCTCTGACCGATCCTCAATATGTCAGGAAGGTGCGTGAATTTCTGACCACCCTGCGTATTGGTAAACAGCAGCTGCTCTGGCCGGTGCAGAGTGATAACACGCCGCGTAACTGGATCAGGAAGGCACTGGACCTCGCAAAACGTGACTCTGTCACTTTTAGTATCCCTGTTACCTGCCACACGTTCCGTCACAGCTTCTGTATGCACCTGATCCAGCATGGGGTTCCGCTGAAAGTTGTACAGGCCTATGCCGGGCATTCCCGGCTGGAAACCACAGAAACCTACACGCGCGTGTTTGCGCTCGATGTCGGCCGTCAGTATGGCGTCCGGTTCAGCCTGCCAGACAGTCATCTAACGCTTCCGGAATAATCCGTATTCATCCCTGTTATTTCCTTATAAATCTAAAATAATCTCTCATATTTCTATATTAGGCCGTTTTGAGGACGGCCTGACCGTCTTTTGTTGATTTTTATTCGGTATTTTTCTGTATTTTTCTATATTGGTGCATCATTTTGTCTTTACACGTCAGCAGGGATGCGTAATAATCCATTTGAAAGCTGTATTTTTCCTGATTTCTACGGTTTTTTTCTAAATAATGTGAGGTTCAAAATGCGTATTTTTGTTGACGACGGTTCCACCAACATCAAACTGGCATGGATGGAAGATGGTGCGGTCAAAACGTTGATCAGTCCGAACAGCTTCAAGCCCGAATGGTCCATGACGTTGCTGACAGATTCATCAGTGCCGGCTTCCGCCAACTATGAAATTGACGGGGAAAAGTACAGCTTTGACCAGCTGAGCCCGGATGCCGTGCGCACCACGGAAACCCGCTATCAGTACAGTGATGTGAATGTCGTCGCTATCCACCATGCCCTGATGCAGTCCGGCATTGAACCGCAGCCGGTTGATGTTGTGGTGACGCTGCCGCTGGGCGAGTACCTGGATGAAAACGATCAGCCTAATATGGCCAACATCGAGCGGAAAAAAGCGAACGTGAAGCGCGCGGTGGCCGTTCAGGGGCGTGAGAGCTTTACCGTGCGTAAAGTCAGCGTACTGCCAGAGTCGGTCCCTGCAGGCTTCAGTGTGCTGAAGGATCTGGACGATCTGGACTCCCTGCTGATTGTGGATATCGGTGGAACCACGCTGGATATCGCGCACGTTCGCAGCAAAATGTCCGGCTTCACCAAGACGCATTGCGATCCTAAAACCGGTGTATCCATCATCACCGAAGCCGTAAAACATGCACTGGATACCAGCGTGAGCACCCGTACCAGTTCGTATTTTGCCGACCGTCTGATCCAGGCGCGAAATGACGAAACGTTTCTTTCCCGTTACCTCCAGAATGCTGACCAGCGGGCCCAGGTGATGAAGGTACTGCATGAGCGGGAAAAAGCACTGACGCACCGTGTCACCGATTCAGTTGGCCGCTTTGCCGGTTTCACGCACGTCATGGTTGTCGGTGGCGGCGCCAGCCTGGTCGCCGGCGCAGTGAAGCAGGCCACGGGGGTGAGTGACGATCGTTTCTTCGTCAGTGATAACCCGCAATTCGATCTGGTTCTGGGTATGGTGGCAATGAAGGGCTGAGTATGACTGATAACCGTAAGTGCTCGTTTTATATCTACCCGGAGCGCAATGCGGCGGACCGGGTAGCTGACGGCTTTCTTGAGAAACTGCCTCAGAAAGAGCGTGGCCGCGCGATGCGCGCCATGATGCTCTGTGGTGCTGCGTTGATGAAGCAGGACGAACGCCTGCCGTTCCTGATCGCTGAATTTCTGACGGAGAGCACCTCGATGCAGGATATTCAGCGGATCATCAGCAGTACGCTGCCGCAGCAGGATACAGGAGAGATGGCGCGTCTGGTTGAGGCGTTTCTGCAGGCCACCGGCGGTGGCAGCAATACGGTGTCGCCGGCAGGCGGCGCTGCGCCGGAAAACAGTCCCGCCGTGACTCCCGAACCGGCAGCACCGGAGGATAGGAATCTGGAAGAAACCCGTAAGAACGTCCAGCATCTGTTCCCGGATGATGATTAAGGGGGCAGCGTGAAAAAATATGTGCTGTTAACCCTGACCCTCATCGCCGGCGCCGTGGCAGCAAACCCGGTAACAGCGGCCGGCAATATTGCCGGCGATGTCCAGGCGCAAGCTGCGACTGAAGTGAAAACCGGGTTTTCACCCGGCGGGACCGCATTAAATCTGGTTCTGGATTCAATCGACCACGCGCAGCATGAGATTCTGGTTGCCGCGTACAGCCTGACCAGTCGTCCTGTTGCCGGCGCGTTGCGTGCCGCAAAAAAACGGGGCGTATCGGTGGTGGTGGTGGCCGATCGCAAAGCGAACGACAACCGGTACACCGAAGTGAACTTTCTGGCCAATAACCGCGTGGCGGTGCGGATCAACGATAACTACGAGGCCATGCATGATAAATTCATGGTCTTTGACCGCCGCGCCGTCTTGACCGGATCGTTTAACTTCAGCGCCAGTGCAGACAGTCGTAATGCGGAAAATGTGGTGCTGATCAGCGGCGCGCCTGCAGTAACTGAAGCCTACGTGAACGAGTTTTCCCGTTTATGGGGCGAAGGAAAGGACGTGGCCCCACGGTACTGACCTACAGCAGCGGCAGAAACTCTGCCGCCTGATTTTTAACTTGATTTATATGGCTCATTCGTCGTATTATCAAGGCTCATTTTTCGGTAGCGCCCCGACTGGCGAAGGAGTAAAACCATGCAATCATTCCCCCTGTTCGTTTCCCGTGTCGTACCTGTGATCACCCTGAGCCATTGCCTGCGGCAGCGGCGCTGGTCCCTGCACAACACGCCATGCCAGATTGACCTGAGATCAGGTTGTCACCTGCGCTCACAGCCTTTCGGCACGCTATCCAGACGGGAAATAAGCGACCGGCCACCGGCTATGCCCCGCGGTTACTGGTTCAGGCAATGCAGCCGGGATGTCATGTTAACGGGGCGCATCGATCAGGCAGATCCTATGAAACAGGTCTATTACAACGAAGGCTGGAGCGGTCCGAACAAGTATACGTTTGAAGTTTATCAGCTGGAGAACGGGCGTTACCGGGCGCTGGCCCGCAAATGGAATGGCAAAATCAACAAGGTGCAGCAGGAAACGCAGTACCTGTCTGATACGCGGGAGGGGCTGAAGCACCAGGACTATCCCCGCACGCGCCAGGTGAAAATTTTTCTGAATTCAGACTTCTGGGAGAAGGGTAATGATTAAGATGGTTAGCGTCGTTCCGCAGCCGGAAACAGTGAAGACGCTCCGTGAAAAAATGGGCATGACTGAAACCGCATTAGGGGCTGTCATGGGGTACGAACTGCGCGCCTGGCAGCGTAAGGAAGCTATCAGCGACGATCTCAGCCAGTACAACAAGACCAGTCTTCGCCCAGGCGAATATAACATGCTGATGCTGATCGCCGGCGTGCATCCTGATTACCGCCTGAACAGGACGTTCAGCCCGGATGATATGGTTAAAGAGCCCGCTACGGCCGAAGACGTTCGCCGCCTGCGTCAGGCGCTGGGGCTAAAACACGCTGAAATTGCAGCGCTGTTTGGCTATAAACCGGCGTCATGGCAGACCAAAGAAAAGGCTGCTCAGCGCGGCGTAAAGCTCAAGACCGGGGAATTCAATTTCCTGTTACTTCTGGCCGGTGAGCATCCGTCACTGCAGCTGGTTGAGAAGGCGAAATAAGGCCCGCGGCGACCAGAGAGGACCCTTTATGATCACCACACGCCGAATGTTAATGCTGTATGCCTGCCTTGTGCCCGTAGCCCTGACAGGGTGTGATCTGGCTGATTATTTCCCGAATGTGCCACAGCCCGTGCCCGTGATTTCGCCCGGCTATCAGGTTGATATCGATGGCCACCCGGTCCGAATATCAGGATTTGATGACTGCCCGCGGGAAAAAGATGAAGCCCGGCACGCAGCTGCACAAGATGAGAAAGGCTGCATTGTGCTGTCTGCAGAGCGTTCCGAGGTGAAGGTCAGACTGTATCAGCCAGCCGGCGCCGTCACCGAAACCTGGCGGATCATCCGGGAAAAAGACGCACGCCAGAACGATATTATTCGCCTGCAGCGCCCGAACGGTGCGCTTGTGATGCAAAATTTACAGGGGAAAGAGTCTCCTTAAATCAGGAAAATAACAAAATTAACTTGATTTATATGGCTCATTAGACGTATAATAATTACATCGAAAGGCAATCCGGTCTTTCGACGGTAGCGCCCCGACCGGCGCAGGAGTCACCTTATGACTGCTCTCAATTCTCAGCAACAGGCTGATGTTGCCCGCTATATCCGGGAACATGGCAATAAAACCGTTATTTCCCCTGAATGGTCACTTATTTATTTCTCGCTGTGTCAGTGTGAATTACATCAATCGCATGAAGCCATTATTTTTCATAATGGCCGACCTGCAGGGCTATTTCTTCTGAATGAAACAGGCGAGCTCACCGAATTATATCTGCTGGGGTCGCTTTCTGACATTCTCACCGCCGCTGCGGTCAACAAATAGCTTTCAGGGAGTAAATACACTATGACCATGCAATCAGAACTTGTTTTTACTGATCCTATGCTCAACGTCGTTATTGCTGAAGTTAAGCGTTTTAATTGCCCACTTCTTTTTGTCAAAGATCATGGCGTGTATGTGATGGCGGCGAAAGGTGAGAAAAACAGTAATGGGATGCACAATGTCTGTTACGCCAATGGTTTCAATCCGGATACAACGGATTTTGACGAGCTCTGGGACCGGATGCGTGATGCCTGTGGCGGAGATGATTTTTGCGAATCCCTGGACCTCGATCCGAGGTCGATTGAACTTCTCAGCCGTACCAAACCCTGCCTGAAAATAATGCTTTCAGAGACGGAACTGGAAGTTATTGCAGGGGGACAGAAATAAACCATAAAAGCCCGTTAAATCGGGCTTTTTTATATATCACTGTATTTACATCTAGGACAAAATGTCCTATTATATATTTGTGGCCGGGCATGGTGCTCAGGTCCCCTAACGAGGGAAATATATGAAATTTTCAGCAGAAGAACTCAACATTATCCGCCAGGCGGACGCCATTATTGCCGGTAAAATTACCACAACGGATTTTATCACCGGCGCCGACGCCGCGCGTTCCTTACTGCGGTTTCGTCTTGCTGCAGAACCACGCGAATCATTCTGCGCGTTCTTTCTTAACTGCCACAACGGCATGATTGCGTTTGAAGAACTGTTTAAGGGAACTATCAGCAGCGTCACCGTTCATCCGCGTATCGTCCTGCAACGCGCCCTGCATCATAATGCCGCCGCCGTGGTACTGGCGCATAACCATCCTTCCGCTAACACTGCACCCAGCCAGGCTGACAAGCTGATCACCGAGCGTCTGGCGCAGGTGCTGGGGATGGTTGATGTCAAAGTCCTCGATCACCTGATTGTGGGCGGCAGCGATATTTACTCTTTTGCTGAACATGGTCTGATTTGATAACCGCGGCCGCACAGTGGTGCGGCCGGCTCTGGAGGCTTGCTATGGGCAATAAATATACCGTGCCGCTTAACGTGGGCGCGATCCGCGAAAGCTGTTTCCGTCCCGCTGATAAATGGACCCCGCCGACGGGGGATGAACTCCGCTATCTGCTGGAAAATGTGCTCAACCTGAGTCAGGAGGGGCTGGCGCGACATGTTGGCGTGAACGGCAGAACGGTGCGCCGCTGGGTGAACGGAGAAAGTGACATCGCGTATTCCGTCTGGTGCGTCCTTTGCATCGATGCCGGCTTACCGCCGATCTGGAAATAGCAGCGCAAAACACCGACGCGCAAACGTGCTTCCTGAACGTATCGGATATCTGGCCGGGGCTGAAGGCTGACGCGGTGGTTGCCGCCTGCAGGGCAATACGGGCATCGAACCCGTATTGCCCTGAAACGCGCTGAGCCGCTCTCTGGGCGCGCATTTAAAAAAACTGTACCCATCATCGTTTTTATGACTTTGACGAGTCCTGCCCCCTATTCTGGCTCTTTCTGATGTGATCCCGCCCTGGTGTCTGCCAGTTACTTAATTTTGACGCCCGCACAGCGTGTCTTCCCTGTTCATTTCTGCTCAGTTGCCGGCGTTTTCTGGCAGGCCTGCCGTACTAAAACACCTCTGGGCCCCTTCGGCTCCTGCCCGTCGGGCAGTCGTCAGCCACACTCCGCTAGCCAGGCAAAGCCTGGCAGCTCCGCCGAACCCCCTGCGGGGTTTCGGGCTATCGCTAGTGTCTGATGCCTGAACCCCTGCACCATGCCGGCAAAGCACCTTCATCGGGCTGATGGGGATCTGAAAAGCAAAATTTACAGGGAAAGGAGTCCAGGAAAAAACAAAGAAAATTAATCAGATAACGCTTGATTGTTATGGCTCATTAGACGTATAATAATCACATCGAAAGGCAATGAGGCTTTTCGCGGTAGCGCCCCGACTGGCGCAGGAGTAACAAATTATGAGTAAAGCACTGACCCCCTCCCAGCTTAAAGCTGAACTGGAAACGCAGAAAGATGCGCTGCTGAAGGCGTGCCTGTATGCCCTCAACGAAATCCCTAACCGTCGTTTAAGTGGCCCGTATGCGTCCACGTATGCGCTGGCCGAGCAGGTCAGTAAACTGCTTCAGCGCTGCAAATAATCATTGATGGGCTGGCATTGCCAGCCCTGTTCACCCCTTACGGTAGCGCCCCGCATGGCGCAGGAGTCTGAAATGTCATCTGAAAAAACTCTCCCGTCGGTCGATCTGATGTCCTGCCAGCATGGCGGTGAAGTGATCCCGTCTATTGCTATTGAGCGCATTATCTCGTTGCGGAATGAAGGTATTCGCGTCTATCTCGACGGCATAGACAAGCTGCGAAAAGCGCGCGATCTGATGCAGCAGGCCGGAGGCTGTCAGTACCTGTATGACTACGACAAAGCCGTAGAGAGCGCGATCAAATGGAGCGACACCAGACCAGGCCGAAACGGCTATTTCCCGCGTTATCGACGGAAAAATCTGGGATCGGCTGATGTCGGAAACCGGCATGTATACGCTGATGAGCAACAAACAACGTCAGGAATGGGATCGGCAGGTGGCAGGCGAAGAAATGCCGCCGATAACGCTGGAGAACGTTATGAGTACGTTCCGGCACCTGAACGCAAGCAAGGCCGATACTTTCACGCAAGGGCTGATTGATGGCACTGTTGCAAATAGTCGGTGGTGATAAACTTATCATCCCCTTTTGCTGATGGAGCTGCACATGAACCCATTCAAAGGCCGGCATTTTCAGCGTGACATCATTCTGTGGGCCGTACGCTGGTACTGCAAATACGGCATCAGTTACCGTGAGCTGCAGGAGATGCTGGCTGAACGCGGAGTGAATGTCGATCACTCCACGATTTACCGCTGGGTTCAGCGTTATGCGCCTGAAATGGAAAAACGGCTGCGCTGGTACTGGCGTAACCCTTCCGATCTTTGCCCGTGGCACATGGATGAAACCTACGTGAAGGTCAATGGCCGCTGGGCGTATCTGTACCGGGCCGTCGACAGCCGGGGCCGCACTGTCGATTTTTATCTCTCCTCCCGTCGTAACAGCAAAGCTGCATACCGGTTTCTGGGTAAAATCCTCAACAACGTGAAGAAGTGGCAGATCCCGCGATTCATCAACACGGATAAAGCGCCCGCCTATGGTCGCGCGCTTGCTCTGCTCAAACGCGAAGGCCGGTGCCCGTCTGACGTTGAACACCGACAGATTAAGTACCGGAACAACGTGATTGAATGCGATCATGGCAAACTGAAACGGATAATCGGCGCCACGCTGGGATTTAAATCCATGAAGACGGCTTACGCCACCATCAAAGGTATTGAGGTGATGCGTGCACTACGCAAAGGCCAGGCCTCAGCATTTTATTATGGTGATCCCCTGGGCGAAATGCGCCTGGTAAGCAGAGTTTTTGAAATGTAAGGCCTTTGAATAAGACAAAAGGCTGCCTCATCGCTAACTTTGCAACAGTGCCTTAATTATCATACAGAGGTCGCAGCCAAAACATCGAAGAGAATAGTCAACACCGGAGCATAAATTGGAAGTGGAGCGACAGAGCGCTCCACATTTTTTAGAATTAATAACCGTCGGTGACGATTTTCGCGGCAGCCGCGAGTACGTCACGACGACTTTCTGCCTTCTGCTCTGGCTGGGTGAAGTAAGTGACCAGAATAAGCGGCGCACGCCCTTCCGGCCAGATAACGGCGATGTCATTCGTCGTACCATAATCACCGCTGCCGGTTTTATCCCCGACAACCCACGATGTGGGTAGCCCAGCCTGAATGCTGGCAGCGCCGGTGGTATTGCCTTTCAGCCACGTTACCAGTTGCGCACGCTGAGTTTCACCTAAGGCACTGCCCAACGTCAGATTGCGAAGCGTCTGCGCCATCGCTAATGGCGTGGTGGTATCGCGCGGGTCGCCGGGGATCGCGGTGTTGAGCGTCGGCTCAGTACGATCGAGCCGGAAGGTGTTATCCCCAATCGCACGGGCAAACGCCGTCACTTTATCCGGCCCCCCAAGATGGGCAATCAGCTTGTTCATGGCCGTATTGTCGCTGTACTGCAACGCCGCGGCGCTCAATTCCGCCAGCGTCATCGTGCCGTTGACGTGTTTTTCAGTAATGGGATTGTAGTTAATCAGGTCTGAAGATTTAATCTCAACCTTCTGACTCAACACCTTCTTTTGCGTTTCACTTTGCTTGAGCACAGCCGCTGCCGCCATCACCTTACTGGTGCTGCACATGGCAAAGCGCTCATCGGCGCGGTAGAGCGTCTGTGCGTTATCGGCGGTGTCAATCAGCGCCACTCCCAACCGCCCCCCGCTGCTTTTCTCCAGCGCCGCCAGCTTTTGCTGAACGTCGTTCGCCTGCGCATACAGCGGCGCACTCCCCAGCAACAGCGAAATACAGGCCGTTGTCATTAGCATCATCCGCTTAACGCGATGTCTCATCATCTCAAACTCCTGAAAATTGAATCCGTGTGGCTGAAGTATTCACAGTCAGCACAAAAAGTAAAAAACAAAAATGCGCTTGCCCTCTCAATCCCCTGCAACCACTGCCGGGCACTGATGAATCCCCTAATGATTTTGGTAAAAATCATTAAGTTAAGGTGGATACACATCTTGTCATATGATCAAATGGTTTCGCGAAAAATCAATAATCAGACAACAAGATGTGCGAACTCGATATTTTACACGACTCTCTTTACCAATTCTGCCCCGAATTACACTTAAAACGACTCAACAGCTTAACGTTGGCTTGCCACGCATTACTTGACTGTAAAACTCTCACTCTTACCGAACTTGGCCGTAACCTGCCAACCAAAGCGAGAACAAAACATAACATCAAACGAATCGACCGATTGTTAGGTAATCGTCACCTCCACAAAGAGCGACTCGCTGTATACCGTTGGCATGCTAGCTTTATCTGTTCGGGCAATACGATGCCCATTGTACTTGTTGACTGGTCTGATATTCGTGAGCAAAAACGACTTATGGTATTGCGAGCTTCAGTCGCACTACACGGTCGTTCTGTTACTCTTTATGAGAAAGCGTTCCCGCTTTCAGAGCAATGTTCAAAGAAAGCTCATGACCAATTTCTAGCCGACCTTGCGAGCATTCTACCGAGTAACACCACACCGCTCATTGTCAGTGATGCTGGCTTTAAAGTGCCATGGTATAAATCCGTTGAGAAGCTGGGTTGGTACTGGTTAAGTCGAGTAAGAGGAAAAGTACAATATGCAGACCTAGGAGCGGAAAACTGGAAACCTATCAGCAACTTACATGATATGTCATCTAGTCACTCAAAGACTTTAGGCTATAAGAGGCTGACTAAAAGCAATCCAATCTCATGCCAAATTCTATTGTATAAATCTCGCTCTAAAGGCCGAAAAAATCAGCGCTCGACACGGACTCATTGTCACCACCCGTCACCTAAAATCTACTCAGCGTCGGCAAAGGAGCCATGGGTTCTAGCAACTAACTTACCTGTTGAAATTCGAACACCCAAACAACTTGTTAATATCTATTCGAAGCGAATGCAGATTGAAGAAACCTTCCGAGACTTGAAAAGTCCTGCCTACGGACTAGGCCTACGCCATAGGGCACTGTTGCAAATAGTCGGTGGTGATAAACTTATCATCCCCTTTTGCTGATGGAGCTGCACATGAACCCATTCAAAGGCCGGCATTTTCAGCGTGACATCATTCTGTGGGCCGTACGCTGGTACTGCAAATACGGCATCAGTTACCGTGAGCTGCAGGAGATGCTGGCTGAACGCGGAGTGAATGTCGATCACTCCACGATTTACCGCTGGGTTCAGCGTTATGCGCCTGAAATGGAAAAACGGCTGCGCTGGTACTGGCGTAACCCTTCCGATCTTTGCCCGTGGCACATGGATGAAACCTACGTGAAGGTCAATGGCCGCTGGGCGTATCTGTACCGGGCCGTCGACAGCCGGGGCCGCACTGTCGATTTTTATCTCTCCTCCCGTCGTAACAGCAAAGCTGCATACCGGTTTCTGGGTAAAATCCTCAACAACGTGAAGAAGTGGCAGATCCCGCGATTCATCAACACGGATAAAGCGCCCGCCTATGGTCGCGCGCTTGCTCTGCTCAAACGCGAAGGCCGGTGCCCGTCTGACGTTGAACACCGACAGATTAAGTACCGGAACAACGTGATTGAATGCGATCATGGCAAACTGAAACGGATAATCGGCGCCACGCTGGGATTTAAATCCATGAAGACGGCTTACGCCACCATCAAAGGTATTGAGGTGATGCGTGCACTACGCAAAGGCCAGGCCTCAGCATTTTATTATGGTGATCCCCTGGGCGAAATGCGCCTGGTAAGCAGAGTTTTTGAAATGTAAGGCCTTTGAATAAGACAAAAGGCTGCCTCATCGCTAACTTTGCAACAGTGCCTGATTGATATCTTTAAATCCCTGTCGTGGGATTATAAAACCAATAATCCCTGCATGTTTGGCAAGCGTATCATCATCGCGCCGTTGCTCGATGTCTGGCGCAGTGGCTGGGTGCGCTTCAGCTCAGACGGGCACACCAAAATTGACGATCTGGCGCGGCCGTTCTACGTGCTGGACGGGCGTAACGTGCCTGATTACCGCGTTTCTGACGGTGCCAAACTGGATGCCTTTTTCAGTGAAAACCAGTTCAACGGTAAGGTGTTCGAGTGTGATTACTTCAGCGTGCGATATTACAAAAAGGGCAGCGCCCACATTACGTTTAAACGCCCGGAGCTGGTTGAGAAGATCAATAATCTGGTTGCCAGTCACTATCCCGGAATGTTACCCCCTCGCGTGTAATGCAGATGGCAGGCCGCATTTGCGGCCTGAAATATAAACAGGGAAAGGAAGTATTCCCCGGCCTGAGAAAATCATGCCGGGCATGTATTTATTGCTTGATTTATATGGCTCATTAGACGTATAATAATCACATCGAAAGGCAATGAGGCTTTTCGCGGTAGCGCCCCGACTGGCGCAGGAGTAATAAACATGGCTATTCAATCCCTTCAGTTCCGTAACGGCTCCGTTTCTCTTGGTGATGTTTTTGTTTCCAGCTGGGGTTATGAGCAGACAAATACCTATTTTTATCAGGTGATCGCCCTGCGCGGTAAGAAAACCGCCGTACTGCGCCGCATCGCTGCGCAGCAGGTGAAAGCAGACAGTGCAATGTCTGGCGAATTAAAGCCGGTATTGAATGACTTTAAAGGCGAACCCGTGACTCGTCGTATCTGTGAAAACCATGAGCATCCGTCTGTCAGCATTGACGAGTACGAACAGGCTTATAAGACCGATCCTAACGAAAGCCATTTTTACAGCACCTGGGGCTGACCGCCTGCTACGCCCCGCAAGGGGCGTATAGTCGAAGACTTATTCAACCAAAACGTGAATACTATGCGAAATAACAAGGCGCTCAGGACGCAGATACATGGCGGAAACAGTTTATCAGGCGCGGAGGCGTTTTTACCTTCTCCGTTTTCGGCGCAGTCGTAACCCGGACACACTGGAAAAAATGTACGAATCCATGCGGGATCGTGGACAGGTGCCGCCGGAGGACACCGAGGCTTTTGAGGCTGCCGCCGACCATCGCCGCGCAGAGCTGGCATCGGGACGCATCTGGGATAAGATCCCGCCGCATGTCTGGCAGTATGTAAAATAATCACAGCGCCCCTACAAGGGGCGTTTTATTGCTTGCATATATGGCTCATTAGACGTATAATGTTTTTACTGATTCAAATCAGTACCTTCCTAAACAGCCTTACAGGTGCATTATGACCTCTTCTGAAATCCTCCATAACCTCCCTCAGATTATCACGGCCGTGGCCGCCCTCATTACAGCCATTACCGGGCTGATTAAAGTCATGAAGGATAAGGGTAAGGACTGAACCGCCGCAGGGGGCGACAGCCCCCTGCATCCCTAACCGGCAGCGCCCCGACTGGCGCAGGAGTAAAAAAAGTGACAACGCTGCATATTCGAGAAATTCCCACTGATGGAGCGCCGCCTATCTGTGCAGGCCGCTCAATCTCAGATGATGACCTTTGCGCCTCATGCCAGCATCTCGACTATCGCCCTGGGCACCTCAGCGCCTGCCTGCTGTCAGGTTGCGGGCGTGACGACTGGCCTTCAGAACTGGATGCAAACGGCTACAGCGTTGCCTGTAGCAGCTATGAGCGTGAAAAATCGCTTGATTAATATGGCTCATTAGACGTATAATAATCACATCGAAAGGCATCCGGTCTTTCGCGGCAGCGCCCCGACTGGCGCAGGAGTTTTACAATGCACGGTAACGTAAATGAAATTTGCGCAAGGCTTCTCGATAGTTTTGAACCACAGCAGCGGATCAGCCTTCTGATCTGGACTGCTGAAGATGTCCATGACTGCACCAGTGATATGAACCTCACTGACGATGAGGCCGAAGCCGTTCTGGCAGAAATCGCGGAATGCAGTTCACACAGCCGTTATGGCGTCGGAAAAGATACCGTCTGGAGCCTGGCAAAGCAGGTGCGCGAAGATGCCGCCCGCGATCGAAAGATAGAGGTCAATGCCGAGGCGCTGCAAAAAGTCGTGGCGCTGGCGGCGCAGTTTATCCGGCTGGAAGAAATCCAGTCTGGTGAAGGAGCTGCACGCCGACTTTATCCGCAGGAGTCTGAGGCGCTGGAGTGCATCACGAAGGCGATTAACGGCTAATTCACGCAGTAACGCAGCGAACTTTCACGGTAGCGCCCCGACTGGCGCAGGAGGAAAAAACATGTCCCAGAATGAAGCCTATTACGACACGCTGGCCCTGATTGAAAAGGGGCAATGGTGTTTCGGCAGTATGGACGAAGAAAACGAAGAGCGGGCAATCAAGGCCGCTAAGGCGCTGGCGCTGTTTGCGCGCCTGAATGAGCAGGACTGCGACGGACACCCGGTTTCCGAAATCATCGTTGATTTTATCGCTAACCTGATGCACCTGGGGGAAGCGATAAATTTTCGTGTGCTCGATGAGGAAAGCGCGGTGATCCCGTTGGTCAGGATCGCAGCCGTACACTTTAACGCTGAAACAAAGTCATAGTAATCATGTGAATCAGAAGGGGGCAGGCGTGATCCTGCCCCCAAAAATGGACAGGGGAAAGAGTTCTCCCGCCTGAAAATATTCAGGCAGGCGGGAATATTTTGCTTGATTAATATGGCTCATTAGACGTATAATAATCACATCGAAAGGCAATCCGGTCTTTCGACGGTAGCGCCCCGACTGGCGCAGGAGTACAGAAAATGTCTACTGAACTGAATCAACCCGCCATCACTGCACGCATTATCCCCAATAACCGCCGCATGGCCTTTCTGCCACGCCTGTTCGGCGCCTGGTATCTCACAGGTGAGGCCGGTGTCTACAACCACGCACGTTCTCTCTGCGCCGATTATCAAGGCGGTTCCTGGGAGTTCGTCGAACTGTCTTGCGGTAGCGGCTTCATGTACCCACTGAGCGCAGAGCGCTTCACGGTATCGGTTAGCGGTAACTGGTTCGAAGGGGAACTGTCCGCAGAAGCTACCGGTATCGTGCTGACCCTGTTCACCCTGAACCACATGATCTGGCACGCACATGATGCCGGCTATGAGCACATCTGCGACATGCTGATCACCCAGCAGGAAAAGCTCAAATTATATGCCGACCAGCACGCCGAAGCCGGTTTGATTTACCGCGCGATTGACTGAAACGGCGGCCCCCGCGAGGGGGCCAATACTGACAGGGGGAAAAATGTTAACACTAACTGATATTCGCGCCAGCAATACGGTGCTGGTTACGGAATTTGGCGGCGTGCGTGCTGTGCATTTCTGTCTTCATGAAAAATTAAGCGGTAACGACAACGATCTGTGGTTTCCGCTTGCCAATGGGGCCGACCTGTTCGAGGCGCTGGAAAGCATTATGTGCATCAATTTTGCCGCTGCTAACGTTGTCTCGCTGGAGTTCCTGCGGCAGAACGGGAAGTGCAAAGACTACCGGATCACCTACAACAAGGCCAAATTCAAGCCATTAAGTTAGATATCTGGCATCATTAAATGTTCATATTTGAACAAAATTAAAATATAAAAATACGTCTAATGAGTTGATAAAATGGCTCATTAGACGTATAATTATTACATCGAAAGGCAGTTGAGTCTTTCGCGGTAGCGCCCCGACTGGCGAAGGAGTTGAAATGAAAGAAGCAGACCAAAAAAAAGTGAATGCCGTAATGGCAATTGCTGATTATCTCGGTGTAAAAAATCAAATCGAGGTGATCGAATACTCAGCCGAATCAGTGCAGGTTGAGTGGCGAAATCCTAAAACAAAACAGCTTATTCATCGTGATTACACTTTTGCAAATTCCTTTGTAAAAGACTTTGAAAAAGCTCTGAAATCGAACATGAAGTTTTACTGATAAAGAGGGGGAGAAATCCCCCTTAATCCTCCCATTTTTTACTGATAAACATCAAATATATGAGGTGTATTATGTGGAAACGTGGCGAAAACAAAGTGATTCTGATGGGGCGTTCTGGCAAAGATGCAGAACTGCGTTACACCCCAAACGGAACGGCCATTGCGAGCCTGACGCTGGCTACAGAAATCAGCTATAGCGACAACGAAGGGAAGGAGCAAAAAGAAACGGAATGGCATGATATTGTCATTTTTGGAAAGAAAGCCGAAGCAGCTGGGAAGTACTTCAAAAAGGGTATGATGCTGTATTTTGTCGGGCGCATTCGTAATAACAAATGGCAAGGGACAGACGGCAAAATGCGCAGCAATAAGGAAATTGTGATCGATAATAACGGCGAAATGCAGATGCTGCCGGGAGCTGGGCCACGTAACACCAGTGCAGAAGGCCAGGGAGGCATTGAAAATCATGATGAACCGCCGTTCCCGGATATGAATGATTACCCGCAGTGAGTATTTGAGTTAGAACGGCCCGCAGGACGCGGGCCGCCAATCCAGAGGGGGGAGTATGAATATCAGTGAACAATATCGGGTGGCGGTCGTCAGTACCGGCCATGTAAAAAAAGAAGACGCGGAACTACTGGACAAGGTCTGTAACGATGACTTGTCCGGTCAAGGTTTGTTCTGGATCGAGAAAAATCGCTATGGGTGGATATTGCGTATTTCTGCTACTGAACAATGGCGAGTGGAATTAACCAGGGCGGGGATCAGTGCAAGTGCTTTGGATAATATAGCCGCGTTAAATGGTGCCGGGTTCGACTGGATTTGGTTTGACCGGGATGCAGAACAGGTGCCAGAACTGACCGTTTGGGAGTGGTAAACCGGTTAAAAATATGCCTCGAAAAGGGGCATTTTTTACTTGCCTGTAATGGCTCATTAGACGTATAATAATCATGAAGTTTAAAAGCGGATATTGATTAAAACGCTCTGTAAATAACGTGGAGAGAATATTATGGCGACCTTATACCCTTTTGAGGTTTATACCCTTATTGTGTCAGAATTAATCGTAAGCCATTTTAATGATGTCGCTATGGTATATCCGGGAAGCGAAGAAATTAAAAAGAACTATGACAGTGAATTAAGTGCTGTACAGGTAGTTAATGGCATCAGAGAAAAACTGATTGAAGATGGTGTTATACAGTGCGAACAGTGCCCACTGCTATCCGAGTGGGATGAGAACAAGGTTATCAACCAGCTAATTAAAGATTACCGCCTGATTCTCAATCGTGACTATGAACTAAACCGTGTTCGTCAGCAGCTGGCCCCGGAGCTGATCGCACAGATAGAAAACTGGAAAGAGCAGAAGTATTCCGATTCTGCGAAGGAATACGAGGTGCTCTATGAAACCATCAACATCAACGGAAAGGAGGTTACAGGCAAACTAAACGTAGTTGCAGTAAGTCGCTTTGATGCTGTTTTCATCGTAGGGCAGCGTCACGCTAACGATAACTTTTTGGTTTTGGATGTGAAGGAGGTGATGAATCATTGAAATCCAGAAAAGGTGCCGGATTGCGCCAACAATCCGGCTGGGTAGGCAATTTAAATTGTGAGGTTCAAAATGCCGTTGTGGATTATACACTATGCTGAAGATGTCGCAAACGGAGTGCAAACAAAGTCGCATCCGATGAACGCAGCGCAATGGGATCACTTCCGTTTCTGGTTGGCAGTGTTCCGGCGGATTAAAGAAACCGCGATGTAATCTGTAACTGTCTCAGGGGCGCTGTATGCGCCCCTTTTTAATATCCGTGCCGGGACTCCTTTCCCTGTAAATTTATCGGGATCAAGGGCGGATCGTGGCCCTGAACGTGCGCACCATTGAGCGCTGCATCGCAGCGGAACCGGAAAATTTTTTCCGGCCAATGAGTGCCCTTGTCACCGGAACGGTGACAAGTATGCACGCAAAATTACACGAACAGGCAGCACCCATGCCCGGCCTGACAGGCCGGGAGCTATATCATAATGTGGGATGCTATATGTGAAAGGTGAAGGTTAATACTGCGGACCTGAAGCGTCAGAATTCTGACCGGTAGAGCCATTTTGTGTGCGCTGATCTTCGTCAACTCCAGTGATTTTTTTTCGGCTGTTGCTGGTTCTTTTTTTTCCAACTCGTCCGGCAGTAATGTCCTTGATATCACGTAATGTAACGTCTGAAAAACCCGCATCGTTGAGGAATTTCAGTATCTCTTTATCTTCATATCCTTTCGAATCTTTCAGCTTCTTAATGTCAGATTTAAGCTCATCGAGTACGTGCTTTTTCTCAAGCCTTTCTGACGTCACATCAGGCAAGTCGTCGAGAATGCTTTTGAATTTTCCGATGTCCTCACTGCTATAAAATGCTTTCTTTTTTGCAGGCATATGCCCTCCCAATAATGTCAAAATCGGCCATGCCGAACCGGAGAAAATCGATGAAGCTATTCGGGTGATTTTACATGATGCCCGGCACGATTCAATTGCTCTGCCTGCCAGGCCCTTCGCTGCTGGCTTTCAAACCTCGCCGATGGTAGAATTCAATGAGGTATTTAAGTACGGGACAAGATGTGTTTTTGGTACACCGCCGGCACGCCGGCAGTGACGCAAAAACGTCTTGGTCAGGGCAAGCCCCGACACCCCCTAACGAGGTTAGCTATTAGATGAGTCGTAGTGAGTCACGAAAAACAGATGCACAAATCCATTTCCGCTGCACAGCAGAAATTAAAGATGCATTGTCCAATAAGGCCCATGAAGCAGGGCTTAGTCTTAGTCAATATCTTATCAAATCTGGGCTTGGAAAGCGCATTCAATCGAAAGGTAATTACAATGCACTTGCCGCTCTTGTAAAGATAACAGCCCTTCAAAAACATCTGTTTAACGAAGGTGCCGGGGTTCATAGCAAGGAGTATTCAGAGATTCTGATCGAGGTCAAAAAGGCCGCACAGAAACTGCAACAGGAGATGGATGGTGATACCTAAAATCATTGAGGGCCGAAGGGACAAAAAGTCCAGCTTTGGTCAGCTGATTAAGTACATGGCAGACAAGCCGTCTCAGGAGTTGACTGATACAGTTCAGCCTACTCCTGAGACTGCTTTAGCTGTTAAATCGGATATGTTCGAAGGGTTAAACAATTACCTGACCCGTAAGCAGAAAGTGATCAGCACACCGGTGGATGTTGAGCCAGGTGTACAGCGAGTTGTGGTTGGTGATGTTACCTGCCAGTACAATACCTTCTCGCTCGATGGTGCAGCACAGGAAATGAATTCAGTTTCTCAGCAAAGCACACGCTGTAAAGATCCAGTTATGCACTATGTTCTCTCATGGCCTGACTATGAAAAGCCGAATGATGATCAGGTTTTCGATTCAGTGAAGTTTACACTGGCATCGATGGGCATGTCCGATCACCAGTATGTTGCTGCCATCCACCGGGATACAGATAACCTGCATGTGCATGTTGCTGTCAACCGCATCAATCCCCAGACATATAAAGCAGCCTCATCGAGCTTTACCAAAGACACACTTCACCAGGCGTGCCGCTTACTGGAATTGAAGAATGGTTGGTCCCATTCAAACGGTGCATATGTGGTTAATGACCGTCAACAGATTGTCCGGAACCCTCACAGCAAGAAAGAGCGAGGCAACTGGCGCTCACTCGATCGCATCAACAAGATGGAGAATAAAGAGGGTGTTGAAACGCTCTATCGCTATATCGTTGGTGATGAACAGGTAGGCGGTAGTCGTCAAAACTTGATCCATGTTTCAGCTGGGCTTCGTGAAGCCAAAAGCTGGGATGATGTGCATAAGACATTTGCAGGCATCGGTCTTCGTGTCGAAAAAGCACAGGGGAAAAAGGGCTACGTAATTACCCACGAACATCAAAACCAGAAGACGGCTGTTAAGGCGAGTCTGGTATTTAACAAGGCACAATATACCCTGAAGTCGATGGAAGAGCGCTTTGGTGAATACCAGCCTTCACATATTGAACCGGCCAAAGTATCGGTATTTAAAACTGCATATACCCCTGGTGCTTATCGTCGAGATGCCAATAAACGTCTGCAGCGTAAAATTGAGCGCGCAGAAGAAAGAATGCTTCTCAAGGGTCGCTATCGCGCCTACCGGAACAATTTACCGATATATTCTCCGGATAAAGATCGCATCGCCGATGAATACCGGAAAATTGCCCAACATACCCGGTTGGTGAAAAATAACGTCCGGCATTCTGTTTCAGATCCTCATACCAGAAAGCTGATGTACAACCTGGCAGAGTTCAAACGCCTGCAGGCGGTTGCCAATCTGCGTCTTAGCTTGCGTGAAGAACGCAACGGTTTCAGGGCGGCTAACCCACGGCTTTCTTACCGAGAGTGGGTCGAACAGGAAGCACTGAAGGGTGATAAGGCAGCGCTCAGCCAAATGAGGGGCTTTGCCTATTCCTCCAGGAAGAAGGAGAAGTATAAACAGCAGCTGGTTGAGCAGATCGGGTTCAACCGTACCTTTAACGCCATCACCAGTCATGATCGTGATGATGTGGCCGTAATGGCCTCAGCACGTCATGGTGTCAAGCCACGGCTTTTGAAAGACGGTACTGTTATCTTTGAGCGCGACGGTAAACCAGTAGCGGCTGATCGTGGTCACATTGTGCTGACAGAAAGTAATGGAATCGACAAAGAGAAAACGGCTGACCTTGCAATTGCATTAACGATTGCTGGTAAAGCCAAATCTGTTCGTGTTGATGGTGACGGCGAGTTTAAGGAACTGTGCTGTAATCGTATCGTCGATGCAGCTGTGAACCACAATCACCCTGTCGCGCAGGGCATTACCTTCACAGATGCCGCTCAGCAGGCGTATGCTCAAAACGAGAAACATCGTTTGATTCGTGAGCAAAATAATAGTAAAAATGAAATGCAATTAAGAAGTGAAAGCGACGACAAATTCAATCCGAAGTAAAATGGAGTAAGAAATGAAAATCAAAATGCAAACGGTCCTCGCGGCCGTTTCTTTGTTAGCTCTTGCCGGTTGTGCCTCTCAAAGCGAAAAGGAAAAACAAATCTCTGCACAGCAGCTGGTAGATCAGGAATTGCGTGAGCAAGCCATTAAGATAAAACTCGCACAGGATGAGCTTTACCAGGCTGGAGCCATTAACAGGACCCGTTACAAATTCCCTACCATTATCAATGCAAACAGTCAGTATGTTCGTGTGAGCTGGCAGGGTGATGCTTACGAATTACTGGAGCAACTGGCTAAACAGCGTGGCCTTCAATTCACCAGTCAGGGGATCAAGTTACCGCTTCCACTCAATATCGATGTTGGTGGTTCGAAGGTTACGTTTGAACAGTTGCTGACCCTGATCCGACAACAAACGCAGTACCGTGCCACCATCAACCAGAAACCCGGTGAACTGCAGCTGCTTTACCTCACACCATCGAAGAAAGGTTCATTCCTCAGAGGGACCCGCCCATGAAACTTAAACTGATCGTGCTTTTGACGTTACCGCTGCTTGCTGCGAACGTTGCACGCGCGGACGACTCCGATGTTAAAGGCCTGGATTACTACATGGACCCGCCAAGCCAAAGTGACGATGAGGCCGATGTTACTGGCAGTATGCTAAACGACGCAGCGCACACCATAGGATTTCGCGGCGGTAAGGCAGAACGCGCTAAAGAAATTCGCGCCGCGCTGGAAAATCAGCGCAGCAACCTTGATTACATGTATTCGTTCCAGCCGCTGATCTCTTCTGAAGGCTACCTGCCACCGGTCATTGCTGAAGCTAAAGACGTTGCACACATTACCAATGAGCAAATCCGAACGGCCAACCGTGCCTACGACATTGTTGTGCCGGCACGCTTTGTCAGTAACCCACCGACCTGGAAAAGCTATCTTCTGACCGGATTGATGGCGCAGCGGATCGAATTGCCTGAACCGGCGGCGATGCCGAAAGACGGCAAACAACGTGATATCTGGAAAAAGGCTGTCGCGCTGGGCTGGTCTGACGGCCGCCAAAAAGCTGATGAGATATTCA
The DNA here is from genome assembly GCF_053290175.1 of Enterobacter sp. 186315. Lineage (NCBI taxonomy): Bacteria > Pseudomonadati > Pseudomonadota > Gammaproteobacteria > Enterobacterales > Enterobacteriaceae > Enterobacter > Enterobacter sp. 186315. Next base: position 63,767 of record NZ_JBPTTK010000026.1, read on the forward strand.
CTGCTAATTTCAATCGCCTCACACGGGATTACACCGGCATGTTGCGCTACAGCACGCTACTGCAGCAGGGCATGATAAAGGCTCCAGTTATCACACAGCAGCAGCAAACAGTTACAGGGGATAAAAACCGTCTCATGCTGGGTGATAAAACGAAACGTATGAAGCAGCAAGCTGAGTTTGACATCAACAAACGCAGCTGGAAACCGACCATACGTTGAGGGGCAGTAGATGGAAGCATTCAATTTTGGTCCAACGCTGACGCCACAGACGCTGGAACGTTTTCTCGTACACTGCTCTAACAATGAAGTGTCCGATATCTTGTTGCAGGGTGGGGATAAGATCTGGGTAGAACGTCATGGGCGCCAGCTGCCCATGACAGATTACCCAATCGACACCCTGGAGCTGGAACGCACCGTTGATAAGGTGTTCGGGCAGGAGATCAAAGGGATACTGAAAAGCGCTGCGGTTGTTAATACCGCTATCCAGCTACGAGGTGATGAAGCGGGCACGATTGGACTCGGCCGCGGCGAAACGCGCCGGTTCCGTGCGAACTTCACTCAGGCCGATATTTATAAAACAGAAGCGGCAATGTCTCTGACACTCCGTGTTCTGAATGAGTTTATTCCTCAGCTTAAACAAATGGGCATTGAGCCTGAGCTGTTTAATTCTCTGTTGCCGGCTTCCGGCCTCGGACTGATTTGCGGTGAAACGGGATCGGGTAAGTCAACCCTGATGGCCAGCATCTTCCAGTATTGCGGTGAAACGTACCAGGACCGGAAAATCATCACGGTTGAAGATCCCATCGAATATCGCCTGGGAAGTAGAGACTGGATTGCGCCGGCGCCGGCACAGTCACAGATTGGGCGTGATATAGATTCCTTCCACAATTTTATCACTCTCTCCGGGTTACGTCGTTCTCCGAAGATTATGGGGGTTGGTGAGCTCCTTAACCGCCTGTCATTTGAAGCTGCTGTGCTGGCAGGTAAATCAGGCCATTTTTGTCTCGGAACACTGCACGTCAAAACGGTCGGAGAGGCCATTTCCCGATCATTGCAGAACTATCCGCCGGAAATGCGTGAAGCTGCCGCCTTTGACCTGCTGAGTATCCTTTCGTACATCATCGTGCAACGCTTGCTTAAAACAAAAGATGGCCGGCGCAAGGCTGTCCGTGAATATCTCGTCATTGATAACAGCCTGCGCCGCAAACTCTATGACGTTGATTACAGCAAGTGGGGCCGCTACATCGACGACCTGTTGATCGCTGAAAACCGCAGTCTGATTCAGAACTCCTGGGTAATGCACCAGGAAGGTTTGATCGACGAAGCGGAAGTCATCGAGGTCGCAGGATATATGGACTATCTGGCGTTAAAAGAGGGCAAGTATGGACATTAACAAATGGCGTTATGCCGGCCGGCCACTGACGGTTTTTGGTGTGCCTGTTATCTCGTTTCTTGTGTACTTCATCTGGTTTCCGTTCCCGTCAGTAAAAACCTTTGTTATCTGCACCTGTGTGGTTCTCTTTTACTTTCTGCTGGCCATGATGGGCTACACGTTACCGGTGCTGTACCAGGTCATTCTCCGGGTTATCCGCGGGAAAAAACTTACCGGGCGGCCGTGGTGGTACCGGCGCTCTCAGCGATAACACATAACTACAGGGGTAGACAGTATGGCGAAACCTGAAATTGCAACTGAAAGAACCCGTCTGAGTATTCCCTTTGACGATCGCCAACGTGCAATACGTGCGGCCGGCAAACTGGCTGATGGCAGTAATGCTCTGGACTACGTGAAGGAAGAAAAGGTGTGGTATGCACAGCCGGGGGCCAACCTGAGCCGGCTGAAAGAGTGGATTTTTGACCCCAATAAGGTGATCGAAGAACCGCCCCTGGATATTCAGGCCATTGAAGATGAATTTACGGCGTGGCTTGAAGAGCGCGGTGCCATTATCAAAGACCCCATAGAGTTCGATGGCCAGAAGCATTATGTCGATACAGTGGACGGTAAAGCTGGTTCAAGAAAGGGGGTGTATGCCGCTTTCCTGGATGGCCGGCCTGCAGGGTGGTACAGGGACTATAAGAACGGTGGTGAAATTCAGAAATGGGTATCTACCGGCGCAGCCCCTAACCCTGAACAAATGGCCATGCTCCGTGCTGATGCTGCGGCAAGGCGTGAACAAAGAGCTGCAGCGCAAGCGGATAAGTTTGATCAGACCGCTAACCGGTTGATGGAAGAATATAACCGGCTTCCGGATGCCACGGGAGATCTGGCATACCTGAAAAACAAACAGGTCATTGCCGCTAACGGCCTTAAAGCTGATGAGCGGGGCAACGTTGTGATCCCCCTGTTTAATGCTGATGGCGAGTTCAGGACCCTTGAGCGCATCTGGTCCGACGGTAGTAAACACCTTGAAAAAGACGGCCAGGCATGGGGGAGTTTTTTCGTTGTGGGTGGCCAACTGAAGGATGGTGACAACCTGCTTTATGCCGAGGGATATGCGACAGCAGCCAGTATCAGCGAAGCCATCAATCAGCCTGTGATCATGACGGTTAATGCCGGCAACATGGTGGGAGTTGCTGGCCGCCTGAAAGACGCCTTTCCAAACAGCACTCATTACTTCCTTGCTGACAATGACATTTATAAAGACGAGAACGTTGGACTAGAAAAAGCGACAGAAGCTGCAGAGCTGACTGCCGGCCATGTTCTGGTCCCTGCCTTTAGCAACCCGAAAGAAGGGCTTACAGACTACAACGATTTGCATGTCTCTGAAGGGCTGGAGCAAGTCAGATTGCAGGTAGAAGGAGCCATTAATCAAATAAACAGGGTAGACACTATGCCGACTGATAACCCGAACATTACTGACGTTAATCACAGCTCGACTGACAGCGCTGCCGTTGCAGCCCCTGAAAATGCCGCGCCGGTGGCCAGCGCCCCTGCAGCTGCTGAACCGGTGGAAGCCGCGCCGGTGGCCAGCGCCCCTGCAGCTGCCGAACCGGAGGAAGCCGCGCCGGTGGCCAGCGCTCCCGCAGCTGCCGAACCGGAGGAAACCGCACCGGTGGCCAGCGCCCCCGCAGCTGCCGAACCGGAGGAAACCGCACCGGTGGCCAGCGCCCCCGCAGCTGCCGAACCGGAGGAAACCGCGCCGGTGGCCAGCGCCCCCGCAGCTGCCGAACCGGAGGAAACCGCGCCGGTGGCCAGCGCCCCTGCAGCTGCTGAACCGGAATACGCCGCACCAACAGATCGAGACGGTGATGATGAAAAGAGTAATAGCGCCAGTGATCTTGAGGCGTATGCCGCTATGATGGCCTTTGGCGGTGAAACAACTGACACCGCTCAGCAAAAGCCTGAAGGGATAGCGCCCAGCGAACCTGTAGCTAATACCGCCCCGGCTGAAAATGAAACCGAGGAGAAGAAGAAAAAAACAAACGAAGAACTGGAAAACGGCATACGCTGGGCAACCAACGATAATGCAGAAACGCCCCCAAAAGAACGTATAGACCTGGAAGGGTTAATTGCCCGGTTTGGGTACAGAGCAGAGAAAGACTATACGGCGTATACGCTTGATGGGCAGGATGCGTTTTACGATTACGGCTCACATCTGCGTATGGCTACCCCTGAAGCCAGCCAGAGTGACGAGATGATCCTGGCGGCCGTTCTTACCGCGGATAAGCAACATCATCGTGGTATTGAAATCACCGGCAGTGACGAATTTAAAGAGCGAGTGTTTAACCTTATCAGTGAATACAACATTGAGGTGAAACTGACTAACCCAGAACAAAGGGTTAAATTGCTCGAACTCAAAAAAGCAAATGAAACAGCAAAAGAAACGGCAAAAGAAAATGTTGCTGATTCAAAAGCGAATAAGCAGGAAGGGGTAAACGAAAAGGCAAATTCATCAGTTCAGCAAAATGGAATGCGCTGGGAAGAATCGGCCTCTGTACAACCGAAGAAGCAGAATGCATCTGATACTCAAAAGGAAGATAAAGCTGCGGGTGAATCCTGGGAGAAAGGCGTTATCGTCGCGCATGGACGTGCTAAGTATGAGTGGAAAGATGATGAATCCATGAACTACTTTGTCACCCTCAAAAATGAACATGGAGAGAAGACACTCTGGGGGAAAGACCTTGAGAGAGCGGTTAAAGATGCTGGTGTAGACACCGAACGTCTTGTTACGGTCAGAAAGCTGGGATTTGTGGATGTTGAGGTGAATGCACCTGTCCGTGATGAAAGCAACAAGATCGTTCGTTATGAAACTATCCAGACCAAACGTAATGAGTGGGAAGTAAAACCTGTATACCCACAGCCAACAGCAGGGAATGAACAGGCCTATAAGCCTTCTGAACTGGTTCCGTATGATGCTGCAACCTTCCAGAAGCTCCGCACAACAATTCAGCAGATTACCGGTGTTGATCTCAGCCGTGAGGCCGTGCCTGAAAAAGAACTGTATTGGTTCCTGCCGAATGGTAAGCCAGCTCCTGAAAGCATGACAAAACCCACAGGCTATAAACTCCCTCAAGAGTCAAAAACCGCGGGTACACCTTTGCTGGTCGCACCGCATAAAAAAGGCGAACGACCTGATTATTACCTTGTTGAGTCTCGTAAAGGATTCATGCAGGGGATCGCAAAGGATAAGGAATCTGGCGAGTACCATAGCGTAATTGGTAAAGTGAACAAGCGTATTGATAAAGATGGAAACTGGAAAACGTATATGACACTTTCAGCAATCAATAAAAATTCTGAAAGTGGAATTGTTTTGCACGGATACGGCCATGTTGATCAGGGGGGTAAAAACCTGCTTTACAAAAACACAATTGCAAATGAAAAACAGCCTCAGCATTTACAACCGGCCTCAGATGAGGTAAAAAACAAAACAGTAATGAAGCAGCTTTTTCATCCTTCTAATGCTGCAAAAAGAAAAGATGATGAAAGGAGAGAACAGACTCATGCACCAGTCGCAAAGTCAGCGCCTCGGCCATAAAACAAAAACCCTACTCGTAGCAGTAGGGTTTTCCTGCATTTCTGTGAGCTCATTTGCAGCCACACAGACCTGTGCAGCATACGAACTGGCAAAAGCTGGTGCTGATGCTGCCTATAAACAGGAGGTTGAACGGATTAACAACGCCGCTAAAAGTGAATCCAGTACATCTGATTCTCTCGGACAGTGCCTGGGGTCGCTATCGGTATCACTAAAAATCCCTCAGTTTCCGTCTATCAGCGACATCATTGATAAGGTGAAGGATGAGGTATGCAATACGGTTAAATCGAAGATTAATGAGAAGTGGGGGAGCCTGACTAATACGACGCTGGACCCGTGGTCAACGATTTCATCCCGACTGCCAGATACGTCAGGTATCCTGCCCAACGCATCTTCTAAGAATGTGCAATTAAACAATCCGGCAGCTGCGAGTGGAAGTGGTGAGGATGCAAACAGTGATGCATTCCCGTTCCATTTGTAACTACCGGAAGAGTCCTTTCGGGATTTTATCGAATAGCTTGCCGGTTCGTATTTCAACGCGGCGGTGTTCCGCCGCGGTTAGTAAACGCATAAATTCTGTGGCAGGTAGAACATCACGTTTTGAGTCTACATACGTATCAAGCGAATCTTCATTCATGAAACGTCTGACAGTATGCAGCCAGTCTTCAGCTGATTTCATATTTTTTGAGCTCATCGTCGCTCATCTCGGCAAACGCTGCAGGTCGGCGACCTTTTCCTGTCCAGGTTATGGACTTTCCATCAACTTCGATCCGGTACTTCACTTTTCCAAAAGTGGATTTACTTTTCGTGGACGGACCAAAGAGATTTTCGAAGATCTGGAGAGCTTCATCAGCCGTAATATTGTGTTCTTCCATGAACCGCTTTGTGGCTGCGGCTTTCTCTTCAGTGGCCTTCTGTTCTTCCTTAAATTTCTCGATCATTCCCTGTGCAATGTCGGACCACATATTAATGAGTTGCTCAAGGTTTTCTGGCGGAATTTTGCGCAAAACGGCGGTGGCTTTTCGTCGTTCGCACATGATAACTGCACAGGATTCGTAATCATTATGTTCGCTCATGTATACCTCATTGTTCATTAACGATCTGCGTGATTTTCTAACACAAACTTTTGAAAAGAGAAACTCTATGAAAACACAAAATGGTGAAAATATTATGGATCAAACTGACTCGGATCAAAACTCAGTCGTTGATGATGACAGCAACGCCCTTGCTCCAGCTCTTGCTGAAGAGAGTAACCGAACGGTGCAAGAAATCGTATCGAAACATGGTTTAAAAGTAATTTTGATTCAGACGCTAATCATATTAGTCGCAATCATTATCATCGGTCTTCAGGGTTACTGGCTTCACCAGAAAAAAACCAAATATATTGCAACGAATGGGGGCATGATCACGGAAGTACACCCAACCGATGAACCGGCTTACACAGCGGAAGAGGTGATGGACTTTGCCAACCGTACAATGATCAAATCGCTTTCGCTGAACTTTGTGAATTACGAAAACCAATTAACCAGCGTCCGTGGCGATTTTAGCGCTGAGGGGTACGTTAGTTTCCGTAAAGCGCTGACCGATAGTGGACTGCTGAAAGATATCAGTGAAAAACGTCTGAACGTAAAACTTTCCACAACACCAGGAACCCTGATCACGGAAGGTCTTATCCGTGGCACCAAAACCTATGCCTGGCAATACCGTATTCCGGTGACTGTTCAGCTTGTTGGTCAGGCTCAGGACTACAGACCACAACCTTACGATTTGATGGTTCAGGTACGCCGCGTCAAAGAAGACGAAGATCCACGGGGTATTCAAGTAGCGCAGGCCATTCTCAAACCCCGGAACTACTGAGGTCAATCATGAAGATTAAACTGTTAACTGTACTTATGGCCGCACTGTTTTCGGCAAATTCTGTATCTGCAGCTGATGCACCGACTGGTAATGGAGCGCCGCAGCAAACGGCGCCAGCTGTGCCTGGTGGTGATATTGCTCAATGGCAGCAGGCCAGTTCCGGGTTGCCCGTAAATCAGCAGTCACAGGTGCAACAGCCACCACAGCAAACAGCACAGGAACAAGGTCAGCAGCAGGCGCAAGGCCAACAACCACAGGCACAGCCCCAACAGCAGCCAACTACTGCACTGCCTCCTGCACCCATGCCGCAGATTCCTCCACCACAGCAGCAGGTTACTCATGTTAATCCGCAGACACTGGAAGAGTTACCTGCACCTGTTCTGCAGCAGATCCAGCCTATTACCCCTGGTCAGGTGCGGTCTGCCCGCAGCGCAATGGAAGATATGAGCGCGGCGGCCAAAACCTCACCATTAACGCCGATCCCACGAATTTCAAGCCAGACGGTATCACTGTCAGCTGGTGCATCCATTCCGCAGGTACGGGTATTTCCAAACCAGGCAACGACAGTGACGTTTTCAGATGCAACCGGACACCCCTGGGTATTAGGTGCCCCTCCATATAATTCGAGTCCCTGTGCTTCTGGTGGTGAACTGTGTGTTGGCTATATTCCAGGATCGGCGGTATTCACAATCCAGCCTACCAATGCCTATGCCAGCGGGAACATCACAGTGCTTCTGAAGGGGCTGGCCACGCCGGTCATTATTAACGTGAAGGGGGCAGAACCCTCCGTTAAATCAAAAACCGTTGATGTTGATTATCGTCTGGATCTCCGTATCCCGAAGCGCAGTCCTGACACACCGGTTTATACCGCTACGCCTGAGAAAAAAATCTCACTGTATGACAAGCAGCTGCAGAGCGTGCTCGATGGCATCCCGCCTGAAGATGCTCAGCGGTTGAAACTTAAAAACGCGCCAGGGAGTACCAAAGTCTGGCAGATCGGTGATGAGCTCTACGTCAGAAGTAACATGCAGCTGCAGGATGAGTTTGAAAAAACGCTTTCCGCTATCGATGGCACACATGTTTACGTGCTGCCGGCAACACCAGTGCTGACTTTTTCTGTTAATGGTCAGGCGCGTGACGTTGAAGTTGAGCTGAATTAAGGGGAACGACG
>NZ_JBPTTK010000027.1:0-43459 GCF_053290175.1 Enterobacter sp. 186315
GGCGGCCGAGGAAATCCAGCTCCGTCTGCGTCACCCCGCCGTCCGGGGCGATGGTTTCCCGCAGGCGGTGCAGGGCGTCGTAATCCCACTGCCAGGCGGCACCGCCCGGCATTATCCGGCGGAGCAGGTCGCCCTGTGCGCTGTAGCTGAACCGCTGCTGGCGGCCCTGCGGGTCGGTCAGGCAGACCATGCTGCCGTGGTCGTCATAGTCCCACTGCCAGACCTGGCTGCCCGGTGTGGTCAGGCGGGTGAGCTGGCCCCGTTCGTTGTAGTCGTACAGCAGGCTGAAGCCGCCGGGCAGGGAGACCTGGCGGATATCGCCGTCGTCGCTGTAGCGGTACTCCGTTTTGCGCCCCAGCGCATCGGTCCGGGACTGAAGCTGCGTGTTTTCCCAGACCGAGAGTTCTTCCCGCCCCAGCGGGTCGAGGCTGCGGGTGACCAGACCGTCGTCGTTATACCAGAAGCGGGACTCCCCGCCTTCCGCATCCAGATAGGTGGTGCACTGCTCTGCTTCGTTATAAAGGAAACGGTCGTTGTAGTAGCCTTCCGTTGACCGGGTTCCGGTTGCCCTGCCCTGCGCGTCATAATGGATATCCACGCAGGTTTTATCCGTGTCCCGCCAGCGGGTCATCAAGCCTTCCGGGGAATATTCATGCCACAGATGGGTGAACTGGAAGGTATTACACTCCGCCAGATAGCCATTATCATCGTACTGACAGGTGACGAGGCGCTGCTGTTGCGGTTCGCTCAGGTCAATGCTCATCAGTTGCTGCTGGTGCCAGCTGAGCGAAAGCGCGTAGCCGTCGCTGTGGCGGACCTCAGTCAGCAGGCCATCCGTGCGCAGGAAATCGATGCGGTTGTGATAGCTGTCGTGAATGGCGGACAGCAGGTACATTCCGTTGCCCGCCGGAGAAAATATCTGCGTCTGCTGCGAGCGGCGTTCAAATAGCGCCAGTCCTTCTCGCATATTGCCCGTCAGCCGGTAATGTGGCTGGCGGAAGTTGACGGCCTCATTAAAAATACCGTCCTGCGGGATCGGGTAATAGAGAACCACGCCTTCGCGATCGATAAAGTGCAGATCCCTGCCCTGTACGATAAGTGAAACGGACCATTCATCGCTCCATTTCGGACCGAATATCCCGCCGCTTTCAGCCTGTGAGCGGTAAAATCGGGAAAGAGTGAAGGGCAGAGTTCCTGGAAGGTGTAGTACGCTCAGCTCCTGGAGAAAATCACCGGTTCCCGCATCTATGGGCTCTCCTATTTTCGTGCATCTCTTGCCCTCCGCTCCTTTACCCACTCCTTTCTTGACGTTATCAAAGCCTTTGACAATCCCACCCTTGAGCCGGGCCGCTGCCTCTCTGGCCGCCTTTGCTGCCGCTTTTGCCGCAGCCTTCGCGGCAGCCCTGGCCGCTTTCGCTGCCTTGCCTGTTTTCGCTGCTTTTGCCGCTTTGGCCCCCTTAGCCAGCATTTTTCCAGCCGCAGCGGCATCGCCTATTCCGGGTATAGATGCCACCAGCGAAATAGCCGCCTCTGCATAATTCCCCCTGGCTACACTGATGCCCGCGTTAACCAGATCAGCAAAAGCACCAAAACCGGGTATAAATCCGGCAATGTCCAGTCCGAGTTGCAACTTATCCAGCCAGCTACTGCCCTCTTCTTCCTCTTCTTCAGTCTCCGGCTCATCCGGCGGATCGGCGTCATCCGCAGATACGTTAGCCGCCGGCGGCTGACCCACTATCAGGCCGATGGTGTTCCGGTTGTTCATCCAGAACTCATCGTTATGCCGCAGCATGGGCTTGCCGCCAAAAAACACGGTCTCACTGTGGCCCAGCGGCTCGCAAACATCACCGACGGTACCGCTACCGATCCCCTTTGCTGCACCCGCTTTGTCGCCAGTCGTCTGTGGGATAGTGCTCTGATCCAGCACAACGGCCGGAAAACCGTTAAGTTTCACCGATGGCACCACCATCACCGCCGCACCCAAATTTGCGGTCACGGGATAAGGGACCGGGGGACAAGAATCTCCGCGGGGGGTTTTACAGACATCCGGTTTGGTACTCACGACTTTCCATTGTCCGCTCTGACGCGCCGTATAGTTATCGGCCATCCTCATACACTCCTTGTTCTGTAACGTGCTTCCATTACCCGTACCGGGGTGCTGCCCGGCAGCAGAAAACGCCAGGTCAGCGCCACGGTCAACGCGTCAGAATTAATTTCCAGAGTGTCCAGCCACATCGGTAGCGGCACACGTTGCCCGGTCGGCACGCGTAACAGAATGCGTCCCTGATGTGCGGGAAGGGTGAAATGAATATCGCCATCTGGACGGAATCCCGTCAGCACACACTCAGGCCCCGGCTCCGGATACAGGATTTGCTGGTCATGCGGGGCACAGTTCCAGTAGCCAAAATCAAAGTCATCCGGCAGATCGGGATATTGCGTGTCGAGCCACTCCCGATCCCAGGTTCCTGCCAGCAGCAACCGTGGCCACCAGGTGCGCCCAATAGCGCCGAAACCCGCAGGCTGAAATGCCGGAGAAAACCAGTCGGCCTGTCCGTCAAGAGTGTGAAGAAAATGCTGAAGGGTGAACGGGCTGTCTGCTGCGGTAATTCGGGGAGCCTCAACCTGCTTTATTTCACAGGACCGCAGATACCAGCGCTGCGCGTAACCGCGTCCCAGCGGATTCACCGGGCAGGTAATGTGCGCCAGTGGAGGGCTGTCTTTATCGGGATGCTCGCCACGCTGTGCATCGCTCAGACGAAATTCATTCGGGATACGTCCAGCAAATTCGCTGTCTTCTTCCACCCGACACTCGCCGCCAAAAGCGTAACGATAATCCAGCGGCAAAGAAGTGAAGGGTTCAGGCTCAGTTTCGTACCACTGTCCGGTTACCCCGTGTTGCCGGTAAAAACGCGGGCCGGTTATCCGCAGCTTCTTGTCGAGTAATACCTCACCGGAAGGGGCACGCATGAAAACACCCGCGGTCATCTCCGTCAGAGCAATACCATCCGGCGTATAAGCCGTGCCATTGACGATGATATCGCAGGCAGGTTTAAGGGGAGCGAGATCGCTTTCACGCAGTACCGGGGAACTGTTCAGTTCTGCGGAAAATTCATCCTCCACGCACAGCGGTAAAACCGGGTTCTCCATCAGCTGTGCTTGCCACCTGCCGCAGGCATCCTTTACCAGTCGGAAACCCGTTTTCATGGCGACCACCCGATGTCGCTCGTTCTGTTTGTCGTCCATTGCATATTCCATCACTGAGAATGGCGTCAGATTACGAAATTCCATTTTTCGCACCTTAGTTGATATGTTGCTTAAGAAGGCGTTTTGCAGCCCGGTACAGAGAGGGGGCCGACGGTCCTCGCAATATATAGACCATCGAAATTAAAACATTGGGAATATTGCTTATTAAAATATAACGCGGCATTGCCAGGTATACTTCCTTTCCCCATGCATTTGTTCCGCATGGAGATCGCTGTCATAAGTAATTGAATCACATAATGATGTCAGATTACGCTTTATCCGCGCTACCGTTCTGGAATTAAAGTCTGGAATCGTATTTTTCAACTTTAATTAATGGAGGGATTTGAAAGAATATTATACTATTTTGTATTGGCTAATTTTTTTGATACTTAATTCCCGTGAATAAAATACTGTCGCGTATTATTTTTTCTTTCACTGGCATTCGTATATTAATATTGTAAACGGGCATAGCGGTTCAGGTTGTGACATTCCGTTATCACAACGTTTTTAACAGTTAAAATTCCGCCATGTATTCAGTTGGTAAACATAAACCTTGAAGAATTCGTTACGGTCTTGCAGGGATATGTTGCTAAGAAGGCCAGACCGCAGCAGATGAGTGGGACGAGCGGTAAGGCCGTTTATTCGTATGGGCCGTGCTGTGCGTCGATGGGCAGCAGGAGCGTGTCGAATACCAGCGAGAAGGGTAAATCGAGCACGGTCAGGTAGCGCCAGGCTGAATCGCGGACATCCCACTTCACCCCGGGGTAGTACTGGTTTCCGTGACCTTGCCCGGGAATGGTGCGACTGATGATGCTGCCGCAGCCGCTAAGCAAACAGGCCATGAGCGCAACGATAATAATTCTCATTAATTACCTCTGAGAAAAAAATACCGGCGATTAAGCCGGTATTTTTATTTATTGGCCCGGGCAAGCGCACTGCCGCCGGGCCAGGGCGCTTATTCCGACTTCAATGCCAGCGGATTCAGCTTCAGCGTTTTATAGTAGTTCACCCACGAAGAGTATTTCTCCGGCGCGGACCACACGCGGTAATGCAGTCTGGACATAGTAACCGGATCGCTTAACAGCACCAGACGGCGGTCTCGGTTAAGTTTTTCCGGCGTTTCGTTCAGCGCCTGCTCAACGTGGCGGTCGCGGGCAATTTCCAGCACCTGACTTGCACGGTGACGGGCGGTTGCCATTGCGGTTGCCAGCGCGTTGAACGACGGGTTAAACACCGCGTGCATAAAGCCATCTTCCAGCGAACGCTTGCGGTTCATCTCCAGGAAGCGATCGGTATCCACCAGCACCTGCGGCGGCGAATACTCTTCCGGGATCAGGAACAGCTTCCAGCGTTTGGTCCGCAGCCCCACCGTTGAACGGCTGGAGATCACGGAGACAAACGGCGACAGGATCAGCGAGAAGACGATCGGTGCCAGCCAGAACAGGAAGCGCAGATCCAGCCACGCCATCCCCGCCGCCCACACCAGGCCCAGCAGCAGCTGAGAACCGTGACGCATAAAAGCCTCGCTCCACGGGGTCGAGTCATCATCACGCTGCGGCGAGTTCCAGACCACTTCCCAGCCGAGGAACGCGCTCACCACAAATACGGTGTGGAAGAGCATACGCACCGGCGCAAGCAGCACGGAGAACAGCACTTCGAGCAGCAGAGAAAGCGTGACGCGCCAGAAACCACCGTACTCTTTCGAGCCTTTGCACCAGATCAGCACGATACTGAGCAGCTTCGGCAGGAACAGCAGCACCATCGTCGAGGCAAACAGCGCAATCGCCAGTTCAGGACGCCACTGCGGCCATACCGGGAACAGCTGGCGCGGTTGCAGGAAGTACTGCGGCTCGGTCAGCGCGTGAACCACCTGCAACGCGGTGGAGAGCGCGAGGAACATAAACCACAGCGGTGCGGACAGGTAAGACATCACCCCCGTCAGGAACACCGCGCGGTGTACCGGGTGCATCCCTTTAACCAGGAACAGACGGAAGTTCATCAGGTTACCGTGACACCAGCGGCGGTCACGCTTAAGCTCGTCCAGCAGGTTCGGCGGCAGCTCTTCATACGATCCCGGCAGGTCGTAGGCGATCCAGACGCCCCACCCTGCACGACGCATCAGCGCGGCTTCCACAAAGTCATGCGACAGAATCGACCCAGCAAATGACCCTTCACCCGGCAGCGGCGCCAGCGCACAGTGCTCAATGAACGGCTTCACGCGGATGATGGCGTTGTGACCCCAGTAGTGGGACTCACCCAGCTGCCAGAAGTGCAGACCGGCGGTAAACAGCGGCCCGTACACGCGGGTCGCGAACTGCTGGCAGCGCGCGTACAGCGTATCCATGCCCGACGCTTTTGGCGAAGACTGGATAATCCCGGCGTTCGGGTTCGCTTCCATCAGGCGCACCAGCCCCGTAAGACAGTCCCCCGTCATCACGGAGTCCGCATCCAGCACCACCATGTAGCTATACTGGTTGCCCCAGCGACGGCAGAAGTCATCAATATTACCGCTTTTACGCTTCACGCGACGACGACGACGACGGTAGAAAATCTGCCCTTCGCCCTGCACTTCGGCAATCAGCTCCATCCAGGCTTTTTGCTCTGCCACGCAGATATCCGGGTTGTAGCTGTCGCTGAGGATATAGACGTCGAAATGCGCAGCGTTACCGGTCGCCTTTACGGACTCCCAGGTGGCGCGCAGACCCGCGAATACGCGGTCAACGTCTTCGTTACAGATAGGCATAATCAGCGCGGTACGGTGCTCGGGATTTAGGGGTTCATCCCCCACCGTCGACGCAGAAATGCTGTATTTGTCACGCCCCATCAGCAGTTGCAGGAAGCCCATCAGCGCCGTCCAGAAACCGGCGGAGACCCAACAGAACAGCACCGCGAACAGCAGCAGGATGCCGCTTTGCAGAATATACGGCAGCAGCTGCATGAAGGAGACCCACAGATCCTGGCCCACCATGTCAGCCGGGTTGATCAGCGCCCAGCCCTGATAGGGCAGGATGGTCTTCATGTACCAGGTTGCCACCACGGTCTGTGCCAGCGTCAGCAGCAAAAGGATGTAACGACGAATGGTGCCGACGGTACGCCATTTTTGCTCGGAGGCCTGCTGCTCTTTCGTCAGACGAGAGAGGTAGCGCGGTGCGACTTCGCGTCCGCGCAGACGATCCCAGAAGCGACCCACCGGGTTGGTGCGCCACGGATCCGGGAACATCGACGAACGCGTGGCTTTCGGCATCGCCTGAAGCTGATCGCGCCCTTCGTCGTCTTTAACCAGTTGACCTTCCGCCAGCGCGTCTGGCCATGCTCGCTCCAGGCGCGCCTTCACTGACCCGAGCGGGGTGTCATCATCACGGGTAAAGTGACGATGTTCCCCATCCAGCGCGGTTTGCACCGCGCGGATGTCGCTCTTGGGCAGTGCCGCTTTTTCGATATCCGTCAGCGGCATGGCATCAATGTATTCAGTTGTATTATTCATTAGCAGGTAACTGATAGCTCCAGGTTTCGCTTAGCGGCTGATCGTTACTGACCAGCGCAGCGCGCATTTCCGTCGTCTGTTTCGGATCTTTCACCTTCACGCGCAGGGTTAAACGCCACCCTTTGGTTACCGGATTGTAGCGCACGGCATTTTCGACGATTTCGCCGTTGTCACCGATGCTCGCCTGCGCGGTTACCGCCGTGTCCGGCGCCAGTTTTTTCATGTCCTGACCGGTGAAGTCCACCACAAACGCCACCGTACCATCCGGCTGACGGATAAGGTTCGACTGCTTCACGTCGCCCGTTGAGCGTCGCGTCTGCATGACGTAAGCGTTATCCGGCGCGTGAAGTTTGTCTTCATCGCGGCTGAAGGTAATGGTGTACTTGAAGTTCATCTCTTTACCCGCGTCCGGCAGCTGATCCGGCGTCCAGTAAGCGACGATGTTATCGTTGGTTTCATCGTTGGTCGGAATTTCAACCAGCTCAACCTTGCCTTTACCCCAGTCCCCTTTCGGCGTTACCCACGCGCTTGGACGCAGATCGTAACGGTCGTCGAGATCCTCAAAGCGAGAGAACTGACGGCCGCGCTGCAACAGGCCAAAGCCCTGCGGGTTTTCCATGGCGAAGCTGCTGACCGCCAGGTGTTTCGGGTTATTCAGCGGACGCCAGATCCACTCGCCGTTACCGGCATGAATCGAAAGACCGTTGGAGTCGTGCAGTTCCGGACGGAAGTTGGTCGCCGGAGAAGGCTGGTTAGGCCCGAAGAGGAACATACTGGTTAACGGTGCCACACCCAGTTTGCCTACTTTGTCGCGCAGGTAAACTTTGGACTGCACGTCAACCACCGTGTCACGTCCAGGCATGATGACGAAGCGGTACGCGCCCGTCGCACGTGGGGAATCCAGCAATGCATAAATAGTCAGACGTTTGTCCGCAGGTTTTGGACGTTCAATCCAGAACTCGCGAAAACGCGGGAACTCTTCGCCGGAAGGCAGCGCGGTATCAATTGCCAGACCACGGGCAGACAGGCCATACACCTGACCCGCACCGATGACGCGGAAATAGCTCGCGCCGAGCATACTGACGATTTCGTCGTTTTTGTCTTTGCTGTTGATCGGGTAAAGGACCTTGAAGCCTGCAAAGCCTAAATCTTTAACCGTATCTTTATCGTGCTGCACATCGCCAAAATTAAAGTAATCCGGGCTGTACTTGATTTTACGCACCGCGCTTGCCGTCACTTCGTTGATGGCAACAGGCGTATCGAAGTACATACCCTGATGATAAAACTCAAGCTTGAATGGGGTTTTAATGTTGTTCCAGTACGCTTTGTCATGGTTGAACTGGATCTGTTGATAGTCCGCGTACTTCATGTCGCGGAAAACGGAGGGCAGGTTACTTTTTGGCGCTTCGTAGCTCTTGCCAGCCATCGATTTCGCCTGTTTTGCGACATCATCGATGTTAAAGGACCAGGCCGATGAGGTATACAGGGATAACAACACCGCAGCACCCAACCAACGCATTTTCATCATTTGTGGTTTATGTTTCATAATAAGTAAGCACTTCCCCCTTTGTGTGCTTATATCGATCCGATCCATTTTAATGGAAACTCAGGCAATCCGACAACATAATCACCGCTTTGTTCGCTCGCTGGCTCAGGTATTAAGCAAGTGAAAGAACCCGCTTTTCACTTTGCGTGCTTATCCTGGAGACAGGGTGTCGGTCTTCGTGTAGGGTTGGCTCCGAATGTAACCATTATGAGTCTTAGGGATAAGGCGAAAAGTCTGAGAATGCACAAAGTTATATGAGCACAACGATACCCGCACAACGTGAATATTTCCTCGACTCGATCCGGGCATGGCTGATGCTATTGGGGATCCCCTTTCACATTTCACTGATTTACTCCAGCCACACCTGGCACGTTAACAGCCTTGAGCCCTCCTGGTGGCTGACGCTATTTAACGACTTTATTCATGCCTTCCGGATGCAGGTCTTTTTTGTCATCTCCGGCTATTTCTCCTACATGCTGTTTTTGCGCTATCCGCTTAAACGCTGGTGGAAGGTACGCGTGGAGCGCGTCGGTATTCCGATGCTAACCGCCATCCCGCTGCTGACGCTGCCGCAATTCATCATGCTGCAATACGTCAAAGGAAAAGCCGAAAACTGGCCGAACCTGTCGCTGTATGAAAAATACAATACCCTGGCCTGGGAGCTTATCTCGCACCTGTGGTTCCTGCTGGTGCTGGTGGTGCTGACTACCGTAAGCCTGTTCCTCTTTAGCCGCCTGCGTCGCCATCTCAGTGAAAAATCAGACACCTACTTTGCCAACATTACCTTAGGCAAACTGTCGCTGCTCTTCCTGGGTCTGGGGATCCTGTATGCGGCCATCAGACGCACGCTCTTTATCGTCTACCCGCCCATTCTGAGCGACGGGTTGTTCAACTTCGTGGTGATGCAGACGCTGTTCTATATTCCTTTCTTTATGATTGGCGCGCTGGCGTTTGTCTATCCGAAGCTTAAAGATCTGTTCACCACCCCTTCTCTCGGGTGCGCGGTTGGCTCAGCGCTGGCCTTTATCGCCTATCTGCTGAACCAGCGTTACGGCAGCGGCGAGGCGTGGATGTATGAAACCGAAAGCGTGATTACCATGCTGATGGGGCTGTGGATGGTGAACGTGGTGTTTGCCCTCGGCCACCGCCTGCTGAACTTCAAATCCAGCCGCGTGACCTATTTCGTGAATGCCTCATTATTCATCTATCTGGTGCATCACCCGCTGACGCTGTTCTTCGGGGCGTACATTACGCCGCATATCGCCTCTAATACGCTGGGCTTCTTTACCGGGCTGGTGTTTGTGGTGGGTCTGGCGATTATTCTCTACGAGATCCATCTGCGGATCCCGCTTCTGCGCTTCCTGTTCTCCGGCAAGCCGCAGACGAAAGCCTGACGATTCAGCGGCGCATTATCTGCGCCGCTGCTCTCTTCAGACGTCAAATTCCTGCTCGCGTACCGTCAGCCGCTGGCGATAGAGCTGCGCGGTTTCCTCATCAAAGCAGACAAAAATGACCTGCTCAGGCATCGGCTTCAGGGAGAGATACCGGTAGACGGTATCCACCGCAATCGCCGCGGCTTCTGCCTTCGGATAGCCATACACGCCCGTACTGATAGCCGGAAATGCCATCGTTTTATAGCCGTTGTCCGCCGCCAGGCGCAGGCAGTTACGATAGGCGTCTTCCAGGATCCGGGCTTCGTGATGCTCCCCGCCGTGCCACACCGGGCCAACGGTATGGATCACCGCTTTGGCAGGCAGGTTGCCCGCGATGGTAATCACCGCGTGCCCCGGCGGGCACTCGCCCTGCTGCTGGCGCACAACCTTACACGCCTCAAGTAACTGTGGCCCGGCCGCACGATGGATCGCGCCATCCACGCCGCCGCCCCCCATTAAGGAAGAGTTTGCGGCGTTAACGATGACGTCAACGTGAAGGGTCGTGATATCGCCCTGAAAGATGTCGATTTGCGGTTTCATAAATACCCTCTGCTACCCGCCTTTTTGTTAAGTGTATCGCAGAGGGAATGGGAGAAAAAACTATTGCGAGGAAACCTCTCCCGCCGGATGACGGGAGAGCGTCTGTTTAGCGGTAATCAACCTGCACTACGGCCAGCGATTTTTCGGGATTCATATACTTCATGCTGACGGATGCGAGGTTCGGATAGGCGCTACGGCCGTTCAGCGCATCGTTGTAACTGACCGTACGTGCCTGCATTCGGTTATTTTCCGGACATGACATCACCAGATGATTCGCACCGGAAGAGATCTCGCAGGGATCGGAAACAATCGCACCGCGAAAGTGGATGACGCCGCCCGGGACGGTGGTTGCGGCAAAAGCAGGCGTAAACGCAACCGCGAAAACGAAGCCCAGACCCGAAATGAATTGAACGGTGGATTTGCTCATTATAGGTACTCCTCAATGAAAATCGTCCTTGAGGGGTAAAAGCGCTGCGTGGAGCCCGGCAACGTATAAATCAGTTTATGTGCAACACCAATTCATCTTTAATAACATCATAGTGCTAAGTTTTACGTGTTGCCACATGTTTCAACACATTTCAACATATTGATTTCATGAATGTTTATAGCACACTGTCGGACGGGGTCCACTGCCGTGAAAGGTGGAGCGATTTGCCGTCTGACACCGTTACCACCACCTTTACGTTGTCCCCGTTTCCGATATTTAAACTGAGCCGCGCAATATCAATCGTCTGATTAGCGGGCAAAGTGAGGCTGTTTTGCTGCTGTGAGGTACTTTGGCCGCCCTGCCCTTCCCGAATGGACAGCACGCGCACCTGGCAATCACAGGGTTCACTTAGGGTGACCTGCGGAATAAGGGTGGTCATATTGCCTTCACGGGAGGTGTGAAACGTAATCTGTCCGGAGAGCGCGGCGAGGAGTATTAAGGTATTCATGATGAACCCCCGAAAAAAAACAGGGCTTATGCCCTGTTTTTTCGTAGCACAGATAATCGGTATCAATACTGATGCGCGGTCGCGTGGTTGCCGAAGCCAACCTGCTGAACGGTAACAGTTGAGCCGGATGCAGTCTGGTCAACAGACGCGCCGTTACCGCCACCGAACTGGCTAACGTTCATAGTGGAGTTTTTACCGTTCCACTGATCAAGTGTTGCACTGTTGCCAAAACCGTTCTGAGACAGGGTAATTGTGCTGTCGTCGGAACCTTGTCCTACATCTGCGCCGTTACCGCCACCGCTCTGCGAAATACTCAGACTTGATTCTCTGGCATCCGATTGCAGGGCAACAGCAGAGTTACCGCCACCGTACTGATAAATACTCAGCGTTGAATTTGGACCGCTGTTATTACCGCCATGACCCCAACCGAGAGAACTGCTTTGATCAATAAGACCGGCCATAGCACTACCAGAAACGACGATTGCTGCAAGCGCTGCCACTTTGATAAATTTCATGGTAAAACCCCCATCGGATTGATTAAAGTCGCCGCGAATAACTAGCGTTGAATAACGCGAATGGCCATTTGCGACTGTTTTTGCACTACAACTGCGGTTTTCTGCGTACCGTACTGCGTAATACTGGCCCTGTTACCCGACCCTTTCTGAATAATCATTGCCGTATTACCAAAAGCCCCTTGCGAAATACTCGCATCATTCGCGCTTCCGCTTTGAGCGATATAAGCAAAGTTATAAGTCCCTGATTGATCAACTCTGGCTCGGTTCCCGACGCCTTCCTGGGACACCACGGACAGTAATTTAGAACCGCCCTGCCGAACCTGAGCGTCATTATTTACGCCCTGTTGACCAATAATGGCTGCCTGATTTAATGAGGAACGACTTAATTCATTAACCGCGAGGTTATATTCGGTATGTGCCATATCTGGCCCCGTCGCGGTTACAAACCCAGGCGCACCCAGTAATGTAAACATCATAAATAACGATCTGTTTTTCATGTTGTCACCCTGGACCTGGTTAAATACCTTTTGTCATGTGACTCCGTGTTAACTTTGCTGATTTCGTGTTAACGCGTCGTTACGGTGAAGAGTATGTCCGCCGACACATTTTAAATATCTCACCCGCGAGACTTATTTTTATTTTTTGTTTCACCTCAAAGTATTAATTAATGCCAAAAAACGCTGAAATCAGCGCGGTTTAGTTTTTTAAAAAATTATTTCCTTCACCGAGGTTGAACAGCGAAGCGAGGGCTTGCCCAGCCTTTTCCGTCGCGATTTTTAGAGGGAATGAAATGCCTGCCTTTCACAACGCGTGACACGCGGCGTGTTTTCTTAAGAAAGCGATGGAGTGAGTGAGAGGCTTAGTTTTTTTGTACGACTCATACTTGAAAAGGCCCCCAAAGAAATAATAAATACACTATAAAATCATGCTGATATAATTATTTGTATGATTTTTAAAATGTGTGCACGGTTATTACCCTGTACAACTTTATTATCAAAATCCCGCTATAGAAATCGATGATTTACACAAATTAATATTGATTTTTACATCTTGTTACACGATTAACACTTGCTTTAAAATTCGTAATAGCTAGATTGAAATCAGATGTACGAAATTCGTTTTATATTCACCTCCTCCTGGAGGTTATGGTCTGATTCTACACACAGCAGTGCAACATCTGTCAGTACTTCTGGTGCCCCTTATCTTATTAAGGGGCAGCTGCCGGGTGTTATAAAAAAGTGGGGTTTCATCATGTTTAATGAAGTCCATAGTTTACATGGTCATACATTATTGTTGATCACCAAACCTTCTTTACAAGCGACGGCGTTATTACAGCATTTAAAGCAATCATTATCACTGAACGGGAAACTGCATAATATTCAACGTTCTTTTGATGATATTGCACCTGGCAGTATCATTCTTCTCGATATGATGGAAGCGGATAAAAAGCTTATTCATTACTGGCAGGACACTTTAAGCAGGAAAAACAATAATATCCGCGTGTTATTATTGAATACGCCTGACGAGTATCCCTTCAGGGATATCGAGAGCTGGCCGCATATCAATGGCGTGTTCTACGTCACGGAAGAAGAAGAGCGCGTAGTGGAAGGGTTGCAGGGCATTCTGCGCGGCGAGTGTTATTTCTCGCAGAAGCTGGCCAGCTACCTCATCACGCACTCCGGAAATTATCGCTACAACAGTTCAGAGTCCGCCCTGCTAACGCATCGCGAGAAAGAGATCCTGAACAAGTTGCGCATCGGTGCTTCAAATATTGAAATCGCCCGTTCGTTATTTATCAGCGAAAATACGGTCAAGACGCACCTGTATAATCTTTTCAAGAAAATCGCTGTTAAAAATCGCACTCAGGCGGTTTCATGGGCAAACGATAACCTCAGGCGTTAACACCATGAAACGCACGTTGAGTTGGATTGCCGCAGCAGGCTTTGCGCTTGCTGCCGGGAGTCTCCACGCCGTTGAGGTGGAAGTTCCCGGATTGTTAACCGACCATACGGTGTCATCTGTCGGCCACAATTTTTACCGTGCCTTCAGTGACAAGTGGGAAAGCACTTACCCAGGTAATATAACAATCAATGAACGTCCCAGCGCACGGTGGGGAAGTTGGATAACCATAACGGCCAATCAGGACGTTATTTATCAAACGTTTTTATTCCCCACGAAAATAGACTTCGATAAAAACGTAGCCTTAGCACTGGCACAAACTGAAGATGCGATAAATCGCCTGCAAATAGATAAAGCGCTATTAAGCACCAGCGATTTAGCCAAAGACGAATTCTAGCGACCCTATATCCGGAGGCTGTGCCATGCGTATCGCACATGCAGTTATATCCATTATGCTCATAACGCCATTAAGCTGGGCCGGGAATATGACCTTCCAGTTCCGTAACCCTAATTTTGGCGGCAATCCGAATAACGGGGCATTCATGCTCAATGAAGCCCAGGCCCAAAACTCTTATAAAGATCCCAGCTATGAAGACTACAGCGTTGACACGCCATCCGCGCTGGATAATTTCACCCAGGCGATCCAGTCGCAAATATTAGGTGGCTTATTAACCAATATTAATACCGGTAAACCTGGCCGAATGGTGACTAACGACTTTATTGTCGATATCGCCAATAAGGACGGGCAGCTTCAGCTTAACGTTACCGACCGTAAAACGGGTAAAACCTCGACGATTCAGGTTTCCGGTTTGCAAAGTAACTCCACTGACTTCTAGACAACCACGAAATAAGGACCACGATCATGCAGCGCTTCCTCGTACTTGTTGCAGTGTGCTTATTGAGCGGTTGTTTAACCGCTCCCCCTAAAGAAGCGGCAAAACCGACATTAATGCCCCGGGCCCAGAGCTATCGCGATTTAACCCATCTGCCGATGCCAACCGGTAAGATATTTGTCTCGGTTTATAATATTCAGGACGAAACCGGGCAGTTTAAACCCTACCCGGCCAGTAACTTCTCCACCGCCGTTCCGCAAAGCGCCACCGCGATGCTGGTCACCGCGCTCAAGGATTCCCGCTGGTTTATTCCTCTGGAGCGCCAGGGGCTGCAAAACCTGCTGAACGAGCGAAAAATCATCCGTGCCGCCCAGGAAAACGGCACCGTCGCGATGAATAACCGCATGCCGCTGCAATCGCTGGCCGCGGCAAACGTGATGATTGAAGGGTCGATTATCGGCTACGAAAGCAACGTGAAGTCGGGCGGCGTAGGGGCGCGTTACTTCGGTATTGGCGCAGATACCCAGTACCAGCTCGACCAGATAGCGGTCAACCTGCGCGTGGTCAACGTCAGTACCGGTGAGGTGCTCTCTTCGGTGAACACCAGTAAAACGATTCTGTCCTATGAAGTGCAGGCCGGGGTGTTCCGCTTTATCGACTACCAGCGGTTACTGGAGGGGGAAATTGGTTATACCTCTAATGAACCGGTGATGATGTGCCTGATGTCGGCGATTGAAACCGGGGTGATCTTCCTGATCAACGACGGTATTGACCGCGGCCTGTGGGATCTGCAAAACAAATCCGAGATGCAGAATCCAGTCCTGGTGAAATACCGCGATATGTCGGTGCCGCCGGAATCCTGATCGTACGCGCATAAAAAAGGCGAGATGATTATCTCGCCTTTTTTTATTCGCTCACCGGGGTGATGTTTTGCGCTTTCTCTCGTCGGGCAGCCAGCCACAGACCGCTATTCTTCATGACATAGCCAAACAGCAGGCCCAGCGCCAGCGACGGCACCACCAGCTTCCAGTCGGCCTGCCCCGCGAAGGTTGCGCAGGCGCCGATAAAGGTGCCGGGAACAAACGAAAGCAGCATCTGTTTTGCCTGGATGCACATTAAAAACGCCACCACGCCGGTCATGACGTAGCTCAGGATCTCAACGTGCGGCGCCAGCGCGCTGCCTTTGATAATCACCAGCGCCCAAATCACCCCGCTCATCAGCGTGCAGGCGGAGATAAACAGCCCTTTCAGACCGCCCTGAGGACAGGCGAAATAGGCGGTGCAGCCGAGGAATCCGGCCCAGCCTAACAGCCCGAGAGAAACCGCCACCCATCCCCAGATCCCGGAGAGGATGCCCGTTGTGATAGCAATGCAAAGGAGTATGTTCATGGCGCGCATCTTAGCAGATACGCGCCGGAGAAATGCGATCAGAAGCACATTATGTGCAAGATGAAATATTTCATTGCAGAAATTATGTGACCTAAATCACTCTTCGTTCTCTTCCTGCAATTCATCCCACATGGCGGCAATAGCGTCGCGAGTCAGCGGAGCCAGGGTGCGCCAGAACGGCGAGGTGGCGTGCGCTTCCACTTTGCCAAGGAAGGTGCCGCACCACGGCAGCAGAAACGCGTCAAACAGCGTTTCGATCGCTTCGTTTTCGTCGTCGCCCGCCTGATCTTCAATCCATGACGCGGCAAGCAGCAGCGTGCCGATGTGATCGGCAGGGGTATCCGCCAGCGGCATTCCGCGCTCGGTCAAGAATGCACGGACCTCAATTTCCGTCGCCCCTTCCACCCACGCGGAGCGATACGGCGACACGCGGCACTCGTCGCCCACGAACAGCGCGTTGTAATCCGTCGCGATCTGCTGCATGTCGCAGCTTTTTTGCAGACGCTCCAGCAGCTCATCCTGTTCCAGCGGCCAGTTCTGCGCCAGCTTGCCTTCACGGATCAGCGTAAAGAGCGGAACCAACAGCGGATCTTGCGGCTGGCGATAAAACAGCGTACCCAGCACGCGACAAAGGATGGAGAACTCATTCATTTTATTATTCCATTACTCAATTAAAGGTCAGCAAATTCATCAATGTGCGGCACCCCGCGCGATTCCAGGAAATCGAGCATCCGACGCGGCGTCACGTTAAGCACGCGCTCTTCCGGGAAGTTCACATCATTAAGCACTTTCAGGCACTCGCTAAAATCGCCCAGCGTAAAGGCCGTGTGCGAATCCGATCCCAACGCCACCATCCCGCCAGCGTCGCGCACGGCGGCCGCCACTTCGCGACAGTTCGCCTCGCTGCCCTTGCGCGAGTGAACGAAGGAGGAGTTGTTGATTTCCAGCGCCACGCGGTGTTTTGCGGCCGCCTGCGCCACCGCCTGAATGTCGATCGGGAACTTAGGGTTGCCCGGATGGCTGATGATGTGCACATTGCCGCTGGCAATGGTCGCAATCATCGCCCGGGTGTTGGTCTCTTTATCCTGAGGGGCAAAAACAGGCTCGTGGAAGCCCGCAATAATCAGATCCAGCGAGGTCAGCATCGGGCCGGTGCAGTCGATTTCACCGTCGGTATTTTTGATATTCGCTTCGATGCCGCGCAGTATCCCGACGCCGTCCACCAGCCGAGGCCAGATGCGCATATTCACAAAATGCCAGTAGTGCGGCGCATCAGCCATGTCCGGGCCATGATCGGTGATCGCAAAGAGCTTAATGCCTTTCAGCTTTGCCTGGGCGATGTAGTCATGGAGGGTGCTATAGGCGTGGGTGCTGGCGACGGTGTGCATGTGCAGGTCAACGGGATACATCTTTCTCTCCTTCGCGGTTTTTGCAAAGGATAGCAGTAAACCGCTGCGAATATTAGCAAAAACCCGGCCAACGCCGGGTTTCTCTCAGTAACCGCGCTGTCTGTCGACCTGCCCGGTAACGGGATTTCCCTTCTCCATCTCGCTGATGGTGTGGGAGATATAGGCCACGGCTTCCGCCGGACGGGTGACGGCGGCAACGTGCGGGGTCATCGCCACGCGCGGATGCGCCCAGAGCGGGCTCTCTGCCGGCAGCGGCTCGCGGCTGTAGACGTCCAGCATCGCGCCTTTGAGTTTTCCGCTGTCGAGCGCCTGAAGCAGATCGCTTTCAACCAGATGCACGCCGCGCGCGAGGTTCATAACGTAGCTCTCATCCGC
Source organism: Enterobacter sp. 186315 (assembly GCF_053290175.1). Lineage (NCBI taxonomy): Bacteria > Pseudomonadati > Pseudomonadota > Gammaproteobacteria > Enterobacterales > Enterobacteriaceae > Enterobacter > Enterobacter sp. 186315. The sequence continues at coordinate 17,602 of NZ_JBPTTK010000027.1, forward strand.
CAGCTGGTTCAGCAGCGTGCTATTGACGATCCCGACGGTTTCGGCGGTATTCGGCAGCAGGTTTATCAGCACGCGGGTGCCTTTCAGGAACGCCGGGAGTTCGTCCGTTCCGGCAAAGCTCTCAACGCCGGGATAGTTTTTACGGCTGCGGCTCCAGCAGCGCAGCGGGAATCCCCACGGCGCAAGGGCTTCGGCAACTTTTGACCCCAGCACGCCCGCCCCCAGAATGCCGATGGTGAACTCTTCGCGGTGATAATCAGGCAGCGGCTCCCAGCGGGACTGCTGTTTGAGGGCCTGATAATCGTCAAAGCGGCGGAACCAGTGCAGCACCTGGCTCACGGCATATTCCTGCATTTGCTGGCCCATACCGGTATCTTCGAGGCGAAACAGCGGAACGGACTCCGGCAGCATTTCCGGGTGGGCCTTGAGCTTACTGAGAATGGAATCCACTCCCGCACCCAGCGCAAAGACGGCTTTGAGCGTGCGGCCCTGGAGCATTTCGACCGGAGGATGCCATACCAGCGCGTAGTCAGCCGGTTCATAATCCCCCCGCTTCCACTCGCGAACGCGCGCGCCCGGCAATGCGGCAGAAAGCGCCTTGATCCAGTAAGCGGTATCAAATGTAGGGTGATAGAAGAGAATATCCATAGTCATTCCTGCCTTTTATTGCACTGTTTTGTTTGTGTTTTCAGGTGGATTGCCAGCATAGCAAATTTATCAGCAAACCGCGTTGTTGATAAAAAAGCCGCTTTCAGCACATTTAGGAATCATGTTGTTTGAAGTTTGGCTAAACGGGCGAATTAACTGAAAAAGTGAGTTGACGTTAGTACGGCTTTTACTTACATTAGCGCCCGTCCCGCAGCAACGGGACGACAATATGGTGAGGTGTCCGAGTGGCTGAAGGAGCACGCCTGGAAAGTGTGTATACGGCAACGTATCGGGGGTTCGAATCCCCCCCTCACCGCCATATTTTAAGAAGAGCTCGCATGAAAATGCGGGCTTTTTTTCGCATATTGCACGCCTGCGGGGGGGAATGAGAACCCACGACCGGGGTTCGACAACTGGCGACAGCCAGTTGGACAGACTGAGAGCGCAGCGAGCAGGCTGCCCATCGGGCGAGCGCAAGCGAGTCAATCCCCCCCTCACCGCCATATTTAAGATGAGAGCTCGTACGAAAGTACGGGCTTTTTTCTTTATATATTCCCCGAAAAGGGGGGGGATGAGAACCCCCGACCGGGATTCGACAACCCTGTGCCAATAAAAATATCCCCTTTAATACGTTTCCGGAGTTATTCGCATCAGCGTTTGTTACCGCCCTTCCCCTCATGTGAAAATCAGCGCCCGCCTCTCTACTTTTTTATTTCAACACCCACGCTGATGAAAAAACTGAAAACCCAATCGCTACTTATTTCTTGCGCAGCCCTGTTATTTCTCAATGGCTGCTCGCACTCCTCTATTGATGAAAAAAAGAAAGCGACGCCCAGAGGCGATAGCCCGTCCCGCTCCGCGCCCTCCGCCCAGCTCACCGATAAAGATATTTTTGGCAATGAAACCACGCTTGCGGTTTCGGAAGAGGATATTCAGGCGGCGCTTGAAGGCGATGGGTTTCGGGTGCCGCTCCATTCGCCGGTTATTCTGGTGCAGTCCGGCAACCGCGCACCGGACGCATTTATGCAGCAGGAGATGAGCAAGTATTATTCCGTTGCGACCTTCTCCGGTATTCCGGATCGGCAAAAACCCGTCAGCTGTAACCGAAATAGCGACGAGGAAAATAGCATCGTCGAAAACATGAACTGGATGCAGGCGCTGCGCTACGTGGCGGCGAAAGGACACCAGAAGGCGATTATTGTCTATCACGACACCCTGCAAGCGGGCCGCTATCACAGCGCCAGCAAAAGCATCGTCTGGTCAGATTATAAAAATGAAAAACTCACCGACGGCACCTCGCTGCGCTATCTGGTGCGTTTCTCGCTGATTGACGTCGCCACGGGAGAATGGGCCACCTGGACGCCCGCCAACGGCGAGTTTACAATCCTGCCTCCAGATGCCGAGGGCAATCAGCCTGCCGACATGACGGAACAGCACCTGGCAGAACTCAAACAGCACGCCTGGGCGTCGGTGGTAAAAGACCTGGTGCAGCGCTACCAGTAACCGCTTGCTGACTACCGCCCGTCACGGAGTAGTCAGCAGTTCCCTTATCTCCCCGTTAAAAAATACGCGTATTCCACAGGCTGAACGCGCTGGTGCCCGCCACGCTGTGATCCTGGGTGATGCTCTCATAGGTAAACGAAATCGCCTCTTCCGGCTGCCCGCCGCTGTTCTGGACGGTGTGAGGCACCTGGAGCGAAATGCGCGCGATGCGGGCGTTGATCAGTTTGACCTTATAATAGATCTCGTTAATGCCGAAGCGGTTGGTGCGGTAAAACTCAAAATCGCACAGCAGACACTCGTTTTCGTTGATTGCCTTGCTCAACAGCGGTGAGGATTTATCCACCGGCTTGGTGATATCCAGCGTCTGATGATTCACGTTTTGCGCCCGGCTCAGGCCGTGCGTGAGGCTGGTGACCATAATCTGATCCAGATGCGATATCTGCGCCTTATTGCCAATCGAGGCCAGCGAGGAACACCCGGCTGAAATCAGCCCCTGGGACTGGCCGTTCAGCGTCAGATAGACAAGATTTGCCATTGTACTACTCCTTTACTCATTCCCTGTTATCCCCGGCGCGTCCGGCTGCGGGGTTTGCGTCAGCAACTGCCAGCGGCTTTGTACGCCGTCCAGCCGTTCGTTAATCTGTTTTTCCAGCAGGTCGGTGCTTTTTCCGCCCGCCCGCGCCTGCTGATACTGCGTCAGCAGATACTCCAGCGGTATCTCCCGATCCAGCGTACGTTCGGCCTCATAAATCACCGTTTTAATATGCGAGAGCGTGAATCCGGACTTTGCCTTCTCACGCTCCACCAGCAGTTCGGCAAAGGCGCGCAGATCCTCGCGCGTCTGCTGCCAGCCCAGCATCTGCGGGCTGTTTGCCGCCCGCGCCGCCAGCGTCATCCGATCCTGCGTGCTGACCCGCTGCTGGGGCAGATAGACCTGCCACCACCAGCCGAGCGCCAGCACCGCCCCGGAACAGAGCGCGCCGAGCGCAAACCCCACCCGCCCGCTTCCCGGCTTTATTTTCTGCACAGGCGGCGCAGAAGGCTCGGGCGGCGCCTCCCCTTCCGGCTGATAGACCAGTGTGCGTACCGCTGTTTTCACGGGCGCTTCCGGGGTCGCCGCCGCCGGAGGCTCCTCGTGGCGCCTGCGCGTGTTCTGCACAAAATAGAGCAGGTTTTCTACCCGCGGCGGGCGTTTCACCCCTGCCTGCTGGATCGTGTCGCAGATTACCTGTAGCGCCCGCTCCACCCGCATCAGCAGCGGCTGATCGGCCTTCGAAAAGGCCAGCTGCTGGCGCAGGATGCTGCCGGTGCGGGTGTTAAACCAGTCGAGCATTTCACGCCGCGCCGCCTCGTCCTGCGGCCAGAAGTTATCCCACTCCCGGCTAATGAGCGCCGCCAGCAGCTCCGTCCCTTCACAAAACCCCGCCAGCCCCTGCGTGCGGGTGCGGGCCAGGGTGTAGTAGGTGGCGGTATGGAGATCCACGCCGTTGCGCTCAAAGACGGTCAGCGCCAGCGCCTCGACCCGCTTCCAGTCCATCATCGGCTGGGCCGGATGGCTGGCCTTGTTGATCTCCTCGCGCATCTCGCTGAACGCCGCCAGGCCGCGCGGATCCTGTCCGGTGACGATCGTCAAAGTCTGTCCACTCATGGCTGGCCCCTCAGTAGAGCGTTTCCGGCAGGTGGAACTGGCTAAAAAGCCCGCCGGCGAACGGGTTATCCTGCGCGTCCGTGTGGATACGGTAGGTCATGGTGCCGTCGTCAACGCTGAAGCGGGCGGTAAAGCTCCCCTCCTGCACGCTGGTTAACTGCCCGGCGCCAAACAGGCGGAACTGCGCCCACGGCCCGCTAAAGGCGATGCTGCGCGGCGCTTTGCCGTTCGCGCCAATCAGCGTCAGCTTGCTTTCGTTACCTTCACGCATGGTATTCGGCCACACCAGATGCGCCCTGAAGTTGCGCCCCTGGGCGTAATCCACCAGCTGGCCGTCAAGGTTCAGCACGCTGCGCCGCTTATTGCCCGACAGCGAAACGGTCTCAACGGCAAACTGCGTGCCCAGCCCGTTCTGGCGGCTAAAGAAGGTGTCGCGAATGTTCTGCGCCATCTCCAGCTGCCGGAGGACGTCTTCGCGTATCATCACGTTGTCATCCCCGTTCATCCCCCGGCGGTTTTCCACGAACAGCTTCAGGTTCTGCTGATAGAAGGTATCCAGCACGCCGTCCGGCTTAAAGAAGCGCTCGAAGGCGTCCAGCGAGGCGTCCTCTTTGGCCTGCGGGTTAAACGGATATTTATTCGCTAGCTGGGCGTTGAAGATCTTCACCACGTTCTCGTTCCAGTCCAGCTCCATGTAGTGAACCGCTTCAATCATCACCACATGCCAGGCCTCATCCGCCAGTTTCTCCACCCAGCGGTTCAGCGGCGCAGGCAGGGTTTTCGCCATCTGTCGGGTAGTGAAAATCGGATCGCTGCTGTTCTGGTCAAGCCTGAGCTGTACCGCCTTCAGGGCCGATTTCCCGCTGACCGGCGCGTTCTGGATCGCCAGAAGGTAGCGGTGAAGCTCGGTCAGCTGCTGATAGACCGCCTGCAACGTGCTGGCCTTGTCTTTCTGCTCCTCCAGGGTGCTGTTTTCCGGGGCGAACTCATGCCCCAGACGATTGAGCAGCCGCCAGTCTGGCTCGCGCTGCGCCTCCGCCCGCTCTTTATCATCCAGTTTCTCGGAGAGCACCGGCGGGCGCGTATTGTCGCGCAGCGCGGTCAGCACCCGCAGGAAAGGCTGATCGCCGCTGACGATCTGCTCCAGCGCCCCGGTCAGCGCGGTCAGCGACTCAAACTCGCGGATGGTAATGTTGTCCATCCCCGCCCGCCAGGTGGCGGTGTAGTCGCTGATGTACTGCTCGGTCAGCTGGCGCTGGATCTCCGTGCGGTCGGCGTCGCTGTAGGAGACGTTGCGCGTCAGGGCCAGCACCCAGGAGTCCATCGCCGTCAGCGTGACCAGCTCGTCGCGCTGCTTCACAAAATAGCTTTGCAGTCCGTAGCGGGTAAGGAACTGATGGACAATCAGCCGATCGTCATCGGCGGACACGAAGATCCGATCGAAGGTCGGCCCGGTCACATCGCGCAGGCTGAGATCCGCAGGAAGCACGCCAAGCGCGCGGGTTTTCAGGCTCTGGTAGACGCGCTGATAGACCGGCAGCTTGCTCAGATCTTTTTGCGCCGCCGCCACCGGCCTGTCGTATGGCGTCCACAGGTGAATAGCGTCCCCGTCGCCCTTCTGGCGCTTGCCGTACCAGTCCGTATGGCGCAGGGCGTAGTCGAGATGGGACATCAGCTGGGTCTGCACCCCCTGCTTCCCGTGAAACGCCTCGCTCCAGCGCCTGGCCATAAACTGCTTCACCACTTCCGGGTTACGCCCGCTCTTGTCCTCCAGCATTCGGATCACGCGCAGGATGGCGAGCTTATCTTCCGAGCCCGGCGGCGCGTTGTTGAGATCGTCGATCAGGCCGTTCATCAGCGCGGGCAGGTAGCGCTGTTCCAGCAGGTGCAGATAGGTCTGCTCGACGTAAGGCCCCACGCGCGTCCCCTGATACAGCCCCATATCGGCAAACCAGCTTTTGTCGCCCCAGTGGCCGTAGGCCAGGGTGGCGTCGCGAACGGGGTTGAGCAGCGGCAGCTGGAGCTGCCCGGTGTTATCGATACCCTGCGGCGGCGGAACGTCCATGAACGATTTCGCCTGTGCCAGCACCTTCAGCCCGGCGCGGTAGTTTTCGTTATACCCGTGATGCCAGCCGCCAGCCAGCAACAGTGCAGCCACCGCGCCACAGCCGCCCACGATGCTCATCCGACGACGCGATCCCGCCAGCCACAGGCGGTTCTCCCCGGCCATGTTCGGCTCGGCCAGCAGCACCTGCGGGAACAGCGCGCGGGAAAAATAGGGGCTGGAATCCACCAGCGGCCAGGCGCTCAGGGAGCCGCTTTCAAGGCCGTACTGGCGGGCGGCGGACTGGGTAAAGATATCGTCCATCTGGCCCCGTTGCAGCGAGGAGGTCAGCCAGACGCCGCGCAGCAGCACGTCCTGATGCTCCCCGTCCAGCAGCGCCTCCAGCAGCGAGGCAATCACCTCTCCTGCCCCCTGCATCTGGCGCGAGAAGCTAAAGGCCGCGCTGCGCGACGCGGCAGACTGGGTCAGCATCTGCGAGGCCAGCGCCCGGTTCATCCGGTCGCCCCACGCCTGCCAGAAGCTCTCCAGCTCCATGCGCCAGTCGTCGCTTTCATGCGCCTGACGGGTGAAGGTTACGCCCAAAATCCGATCGCGCTCGCGCCTGTCCAGCGCGCCAAACCAGGCGCCAAACCCGGTCAGCAAATCGAGATGGGTCAGCACCACGTAGACCGGCAGCCGGGTATGCAGGGACTGGCGCACCTCCTGCAAGCGGCTGCGCAGCATCTGCACCAGCCGTTCGTGGCGGCGCTTGTCGGCGGTCAGCAGGTCCGGCAGATCCAGGGTCAGGATCAGGCCGTTCAGCGGCTGGCGGGTGCGCTTTTGCAGCAGCCAGCCGAGCCAGTGCTCACGCAGGCGGCGGTGCAGCACGTCGCCCTCCTCCGTTTGCGTCAGCACGCCGTCGGTATCGAAGATCACCGCCTGTTTGCCGACGTACGGCGTAATAAAGAGGCGCTGCTCCGCGCCGCGCAGGGCATCCGGGGTATAAATCACGTCCGCCGGGAAACCTTCACGCAGCAGCGCGGTTTTGCCGCTGCCCGCCGGGCCGATGACGGCATACCACGGCAGTTGCCACAGGTAGCTGCGAGTGTCGAGATGGCGCTGAAGGCGCAGCAGCCAGCGGTCGAGATAGCGCTGCTGGCGGTTAATGGCGACAGACAGCGGATCCTGCTCTTCCTGGCGCTGCTGCTTCTGCTGTTTTTCCATCAGTTGCAGGCGCTTCACCACCCTGACGGTCAGCCAGATCAGCGCCAGCAGCCCCCACAGGGTCGTAGCCAGCCAGCGGTGGGTCAGCGGTTTTAGCCACTGTTGCCCGTACAGCGTCCACGCCGGGCCTTTCCACCAGATCCACACCAGCAGAAAAATCCACGCCAGGGCCAGCAGCCAGACCGCTGACACCTTAAGCCGGGGCATAGCGGGTTTAAGCATGGTGCTCAGTCCGCTAAACATCCGGGGGGTAGGTATTTTGAACACAAACGCTCCTTGTTATTTTCTGACCCGGTCTTCCAGCTGTTGCAACAGGTCTGGCTCCCAGTCTGCCAGCGCGATGTGCCGCGCGGCCTGGTTGAGGGTGTGATAATGCTGACGGGCAAGGGCTACCATGCCGGATGCCTCAAGCAGCTGCGCCGTCAGGTATTCCCGATAAAAATGGGTGCGGGGGCCGCCCGGCGGCAGCTGTTCCAGCCACGCCAGCGCCGCGTCCAGCCCGCTGGCCTGATAGCACTCCCACACCTGCTCAGCGTCATCGGATGAGGCGGCGGGTTGCTGCGGCGCGTCGCGTAACCACTCGCGGGTGGCGTCGCCGATAAAGGCGGTTCTGTCGTTAAACAGCAGGCCATCCAGGGCGGGCAAACGCGCAAGCAGCTGGCGGGCCTCGTCGCGGATCGCCTGCGCCACCTCGCCATAGCCGAGGCGCAGGGCAATGCTGGCCGAAAGATGGTGGCCGTCCAGCCAGTACGGGGCCAGCAGCAGGCTCTGCTCCACCTGCTGCCAGAGCGCCGCATCCGCACGAACCGCCCGCGCCTGGTAATCCGCCACCATATCGGCAGACACGGCGGCAAGCGGCGTGCGTCCGTCGCTGTCGGCCTGCGGGGCGCTGGTGATGTTTTGCCACAGCGCCTGACGACGCAGGCGATACCCCTGCGCCTGGGCGGGCTGTCGTTCACAGAGGATCGCCGCCACCTTCAGCAGCGTATCGCGCCAGGCTTTTTCATCATGGCTGTCGACCGATACCGTCGGCGCACTTCGGACGGGCGCAGCTGGCGCACGAGCAGGGGTATCAGCCACGCCCTGCGGCGCTGGCGACGCGTCGCGAAACGCCCGCTGATAGCCTGCGGACAAATCATCCACCGCGCCTGCCAGATCCGGCACGCCGGACGCCTGCCAGCCGAGCGCCAGCCGGGCCAGTTCACCCAGCAGGGCATCCCGCTCCTCAGGCGTGGAGGCGCTGGCAAAGCCCGCCATCCCCGGCTCGAAGCGCTTAAGAATTTGGCTGGCAAAACGCTTTTTATTGGCGGCATTCTGCGGCCAGGCGATGTCCCAGTACTGGCTGACGTACTGCGCCAGCATCCGCAGCGCCAGCAGGTGATCCCCCGCGTGTTGCAGGGTGCGCAGCAGGTGCGACACCAGCCGAATATCTTTACTTTCGCTGGCAAGCAGCTTCAGCCCGCGACGTTGCAGCTCGGGGAGATCGAGCTGCGCGTGGTTGAGCGAGCCGAGCTTGACGATCTCCCCGTCGATGTACTCCCAGTCCGGGTGGTCGTCGGCAATGCGCGCGGCGCGCTTCGCCTCCGGCAGGCTCTCCAGCAGATGCGCAAGCCAGATTTCCGGGTTTTGTCTGTCCATAGTGTTACTCTCCCGCCCAGTGGCAGGCGTCACGCAGCGGCGCGATGGTCTGCGCCAGCCCGTCGATGTTAAAGGTCATTTTCCCCGCGTCGCTGCCGGTGTGGGTGTCTACCGTCAGGGTTTTCGCGCCAAACAGCGCTTTGATCTCCTCGATCCCCGTCAGCCCCCGGCTGGACTCCAGCAGCGCGCCGTTTTCGCGCACAAACCAGCGGGAGCGGAGCTGCCCTTTCTCGGTGGTCAGCACCACGGGAATATCATGCTCCTCGCGGGGAGCGCTCAGCGCCAGCTGCATCCGGGTGATGTTATCCACGCAGCTGAACATCAGGACCGGGCGCGGCGGCAGGCTGCCGATAGCGGGTGCGGTAATAATCACCGCCGGGCGCTCGCCCCCGGAGCGGCTGACCCGCAGCCCGGTCGTGTTATCCGTACGCTGCCGCTCCTGGGCCAGCGCGCGCGTCCAGGCCTCGCCGTCGTAGCGCGCTTTTACCAGCGCCCCGGCAAAGCCTTTGCTTTGAACCGGCGCCAGAAGCTGGTCATAGCAGTCCAGCCGCTCCAGCGCGGCGGGCACCTCGCGACAGCGCTGCATGGCCGTCAGCGTATCCGGTATCTCAGCGGCAAACGCCGATGCGCCCCCCATCAGCAGCGGCACAAGCCCGCAGATAAAACGCTTCATACCGCCCCGGCTTCCGCAACCGGCGCATCTTCAACCACCGCGCTGAACGCTCCGTCCCGCGCGTCAAGGGTGATGCAGGCGATAGCAACGCTTGCGCTCATTTTCTGCAACAGCAGCAGCGAGAGCGGCGGCAGCATGTCGCCGTCGATGACCGACTCCAGCATTCGCGCGCCGTTCTCCGCCCGGGTGACGCGCTGCATGATCTCCTCGCTCACCGCAGGGGTTATCACCACCTGCGCGCCAAAACGGGTGTGCAGCACGCTCTCCAGCCGGGCCAGTTTTGCGGCAATGATGGTGGTCAGCGTGTCCCGCGATAAAGGCAGGTACGGCACCACCTCCATGCGCGCCAGCAGCGCCGGTTTGAAGAACTCCGCCAGCACCGGCCAGAGCGCGTCGTGCATCGCTTCCGGGCTGTCGGCGCGATCCACAATCACCTGATAGCCGAGGTTCGAGGTGAGGAAAAAGAGGATATTTTTGCAGTCGATCAGCCGCCCTTCCCCGTCGGCCATTTCGCCCTTGTCGAACGCCTGATAGAAGAGGTTCAGCACGTCCGGATGGGCTTTTTCCACCTCGTCCAGCAGCACCACTGAATACGGTTTCTGGCGAATCGCCTCGGTCAACACCCCGCCCTCGCCGTAGCCGACATAGCCCGGCGGCGAGCCGATCAGGCGCGACACGGTATGTTTCTCCTGGAACTCGGACATGTTGATGGTGGTGAGATACTGACGCCCGCCGTAGAGCAGCTCCGCCAGTTGCAGGACGGTTTCCGTTTTGCCCACCCCGCTCGGCCCCGCCAGCAGGAACGCCCCGAGCGGACGCCCCGGACGGCGCAGGTCGGCGCGCGCCGTCAGCAGGTGTTTATGCAGATGGGCAATCGCCAGTTCCTGCCCTTTAATGCTTTCACCCAGCCACTGCGGCAGGTCGGTAATGACCGACATCTCGTTCTGCGACAGGCGGTTCAGCGGCACGCCCGTCCACTCGGCGATCACCGAGGCAATCTGTTTGCTGTCGACGTGCGGGGAAACCAGCCGCTGCGTCTGGTGCAGCGCCTCAAGCTCTGCCCCCAGCGCCGTAAGACGCGCCGGGCAGCCCTCCTGCTCCGCCAGCAGCGCCTGGCGCAGGGCGATAATCTCCTGCACCAGCGCCTGCTGCTGTTGCCACGCCGCCTCCAGCGCCCGAAGCGCCGCCTGCGCCGCGTCGTGCTGTTCGTGCAGTTCATCGAGCCTGCCGCCGTCGGTGCGCAGGCCGATCCGCACCTCGCGCTGAAGCTGGCGGATCTCCGCGTCAAGCTGGTGGCATTGGGTGGTCAGCGCCGAGACCTGCTTAGGCGGCGACGACAGGTTGATCGCCACGCGGGCGCAGGCGGTATCCAGCACGTCGATGGCCTTGTCCGGCAGCTGACGCCCGGAGAGGTAGCGGTCGCTGAGGCTGGCCGCCGCCTGAAGCGCGTCATCGTCAATCAACACGCCGTGGGACTGCTCATACACCGCCGCCAGCCCGCGCAGAATAACGGTGGCCTCGGCCACATTCGGCTCGCTCACCTTCACCAGCTGGAAGCGGCGCGACAGGGCGGCATCTTTTTCAAAATACTTTTTGTACTCGCTCCAGGTGGTGGCGGCGATGGTTTTCAGCTCGCCGCGCGCCAGGGCCGGCTTCAGCAGGTTCGAGATATCCAGCCCGCCCTGCTGGTTGCCCGCGCCGATCAGCGTGTGGGCTTCGTCGATAAACAGGATCACCGGCACCGGAGAGTGCGTCACCTCCGCCATCAGCCCCTTAAAGCGCTTTTCAAACTCGCCCTTCACCGACGCCCCGGCCTGTAACGCACCGAGATCCAGCATCATGATGGCGGTATGCTTCAGCTTGTCCGGCACCTGGCCGGCCACAATACGCAGCGCCAGCCCCTCAATTAGCGCGCTTTTCCCGACCCCGGCTTCGCCCACCACCACCGGGTTGTTTTTGCGGCGACGGCAGAGAATGTCGATCATCAGGTCGATTTCACGATCGCGGCACAGCACCGGATCCAGCCTGCCGCTGCGGGCCTCTTCGGTCATGTTCTTCGCGTAGCGGGCCAGCAGGCTGTCGTCCGGGCGCACGGGCGCAGTCTCGCCCTCACTCAGCGCCACCGACTCCGCGGAATCTCGCGTCCAGTCGGCAAAATCCTGCTGCAACCGATCGCGGTTGATCCCGGTGAGCAATCGGGCAGCCGCTGGCGGCACGTAGCGCGGGGCCGCGTGCAGCAGGGCCAGCAGCAATATCCCGCCGCGCAGCTCGCTGGCCTGCATTTCCGCCGAGGCCAGCAGCCAGCCGTCGCGCAGCCAGTCCACCAGCAGCGGGGAGAACGCCGGATAGCTGTCCGCATGGCGCAGCGTCGCGTAATGCTCTACCGTCAGCGCCTGCTCCAGCTCCGCCACGCCAATATCGGCTTTCTCAATTATCACCCGCAGGTCGCTGCGCGGGATCGCCAGCATCTGTTGCAGCACGTGGCTGACCGAAATTTCCGTTGCCTGCTGGCTCATGCAGGCGGTGGCCGCCATTTCCAGCGCCTGGCGGGAAAAGGCGTTCAGCCGTTTTACCAGCGTGGAGATATCAATCTGAATCATGTGGTGTCCTTACCTGGCAAGCAGCCGGTTTAACTGGTGAAGAATGTCCTGGGTCTGCGCGTCCAGACGCAGCAGGTAAAACAGATAGACCAGCGCCAGAACCACGCTGCCGCCCAGCAAAATGTGTTTGATGGTCAGGCGTTTCATCAGCCGGTAGCGCCCGCCCGGCGTTTTTTTATCCTGATGCAGCAGCGGGAACGGCACGTCGCCGCGCTGCCCGTGCAGGACGTGGTGCAGGCGACGGTAAATCTGCTCGAACTCATCCTGCCCCTGGTTTGCCACCTTGTAGCGGCCGCGAAATCCCAGCGAGAAGCAGAGGTATAAAAATTCCAGTAAATCCTGGTAACGCACCGGCTCGCGCATCAGGCGTTCGAGCAGAATAAAGACCTTCTCCCCGCCCCAGGATTCGTTGTGGAAATGGACCAGCAGCGACTGCCTGATCCACTCGTTTTTATTCGACCAGCCGTTGCCGAGCGCCGCTTCATCAATAAAGGTGCAGAGGATGTAGCGAAACGACACAATCACGCCCGGCTCGTAGCCCTGCTCCTGCAACAGCTGTTCTACCGCCTGCACGTCCGTCACCACCTGAGCAAACAGGTGCTCCGGCATGGTCTGGCTGTTCATGCCCGACAGGCGCATCACCATGCCCAGCAGCGGCGTGGCGGCGTCGATCATCGGGTTGAGGCTGTTTCCGCGCAGCGTCAGGCGGTACTGACGTCCGGACGCAGCGCTAACGGATTCACTCATCGCCTTAACCCCTTATTGCCCACAGCTGCATATCCAGCTCCGGGAAGGTGCCGGAGATGTGCATCGCCAGCGCCCCCGCTTTCACCACGTCCTGCCAGGCAGCGGTGCCTTTTTCCAGCTCGAAATAGACGTAGCCGTCGTGATACGGCAGCTGGCGAGGCGCGGCGGGCAGCGTGCGCAGCGGAATGCCCGGCACCTGCACGCTGACCATATTGCGGATTTTGTCGGTGGCGGCGATTTTCGACTGCTGCGTAAACTGGAGGATCAGCTGGCTGTGCGGCATCCGCGCGCGAACCGCCAGCACGAAGGCACCGGACTGGAGCAGGCCCGGATCGTTGACCGTCGCCAGATAGACCCCTTCGGTGAAGATCAGCGGCAGATTCTGGGCGCGCGGTTGCAGGACGATATTGAGCGCCCGGCGCAGCTCCGGGATCACCGTTTTAAACGAGCGCGTCAGGTTTCGGTGGTCGTAAGGCTCCACCTCGCAGGGCAGACGGCTGTTCTCGGTGAAGGTCATCAGCTCACCCAGCAGCCGCACCAGATCGAGATAGAAGCTCTCCGGGTGCAGGGTGTGCAGGCGCGCGCGGTGGGAAAAATGCATCTGGCTGCGGTTAAGCAGTTGCAGCATCATAAATTCCGCCACGTCCGCAATCCCGCTCTGCTCCGGCGAGCCGATCCGCTTCGCCAGATCCGTCGCGCGGGTGGCGATCATCCCCTGCACGTCGCCCACAAAACGGTTGAGCAGCGGGCTGACGCGCAGGGTCTGGCAGGTCGGGATAAACTCCTCGTCCAGCACCAGCGCCCCGCCGGGCTGATAGCTGCGGATACGGCACAGCGGCAGCACCACCATCGCGCTGAGATCGTCCGCCCCGCTGACGATTTTCAGCGCCAGCTGGCCGAGGGTCAGCGACTGTACGTCGCCCTCGTCGCTGTGGACGTCACGCACGTCGGTGCGCGTCACGCTGTAGCGCTCCGAGCTTTGTCCGGCGCTGCGTACCCCCTGCACTTCGCTGATGTTGTGCGTCGCCACGGGCAGCGCAAGGTAGATATCGCGGCTTTCCGGCGTGGTCAGCTCGCGCGGCTGAAACGGCAGCGGCAGCAGATCCTGGTCGGGGATGCGGAACAGGGTGCCGTCCGGCATACAGCCTGCGGCGCGGTCAATCATCACCTTCCCCTGCGCCAGCAGTTCGATGTTCAGCGACAGCGCCGTGAATCCCCAGGCATAATCTCCCAGCGCCTCCAGCCGTTCGCACAGCATGGCGTCGTTATGGCGCTGCTGCTGCTGAAAGTGCTGCGGCAGGGCAAACATCCCCTCCTGCCAGAGCACCCGGTTTTTCATTGTGGCCATCGTCAGTTGTCCTCTGTTTTTATTTCAATACTGTTCTGTCGCACGTGGACCAGCAGCCGGTACGTTTGCCCGCTGCCCTCCACGGGCTTGAGTTGTTTCCATTCGCTGGCCTGGTCGTCGGAAAAGTAGGCGACGATGCCGATAAACCGCGTTTTGGGATCCAGCTTCACCGCCGCCAGCGTTTTCAGGGCGTCCGGCAACAGGGTGAAGTCCTGATGGTCGAGATAGTTTTTCCCGAGCGCCTCCGGCAGCGGCGTGGAGGCCAGCAGGTCGTAATCCGCCGCCAGCAGCTTTGAGTCATCGCTCAGGTACACCAGCTGCACGTCAACGGGGGCGGCTTCCCCCTCGCCGTTCAGGTTGCTTTCCGGCTCGGTCAGCAGCGTGACGATCAGCTCAGAGGGCTGATCCTTGTTATCGCCGACCTGAATATCCGGATCGGCAATCACCTGGCCTATCTTTTTGGTCATGGTGCAGCCGCACAGCGCGCTCGCCAGCAGCAACACCAGCAGGGCGACAACCCGTTTCATGCTTCCGGCTCCCGCTGTTTTTCACGCAGCACCCGGTCATACACCTGGGCGTAGACCTCGTTAAACAGCATGGCGAACCCCTGCTGCCGATCCGAGGCCAGCTCGTCGTAATAGTGGCGGTACATGCTCCAGGCCCCGGCGTCATCCAGCTCGCGGCGCAGCTCGTGGCTGCGGCGATACTGCACAAAGCGGCGGGTCAGGCTTTGGGGCGAGAAGGCGTCGAGCATCACCCGCAGCGCTTCGGATATCGCCGCGCGGTTGGCCTCTTCGTGGTGGCGGATATTGCGCAGGCTCTCGCCGATGGCCGCAGGCGCCGCGAGATGCACCGGGCTTTTGCCCCCGGCAAACATCACGTCCAGCGCGGCGTCGTAGTTCAGCCCCAGGCGCAGCGGGTTATCCTCCAGCGGACGCAGGTGTTTATCCGACAGGCTGTTCTGGCTGTGCTGTAGCTCAAGCAGCCCCTGCACCGCCGCCCGCAGCGCACGCCCGGCCTCTTCGAGAAAGGCGTCGGCCTCCTGTGAGTTATGCACCACCAGCGAAGTGCCCAGCCCGCGCAGCAGCGGCGATAGCGCCAGATGTCTGGGGGCCATATCGGCGTGGGAAAATTCGTCTTCGTCGCGCGGGGTGGCGTACACCGGGGGCAGATCCATGAAGGACATGTCGATCCCGCCGTTGGCCTTCAGATCCGAGAGCGGCACCGTGCGCGGCCCGTGCTCCGCGCTGGAGGTCATGGTCGTCAGATTTTCACTCTGCAATACCTGGAGCGGATCCGAGGAAAAGCTGTTTACCACGGTGGCGGTCATCTGATGACGCATCTGCATGCCGGGGTATTCCGGCTGCCCGTCGGTGGACATAAGAGCGTCTACCAGGCCGTCGCGCTGGGTAACGATGCTTTCCGGCGTCGCCATCTGCTCGTCGTAGCTGACGCGCTTGCCCTCATGCAGAAACACCTTCAGCGCCAGCGCGCCCAGGCTTATCTCATCGCCCTGATGCAGGCGCACCAGCCCGGCATCCGTTGACACGGGCGCAAGGTTGATCATCAGCCCCGGCATCAGGCTGCGCAGGCAAAATGCCCCGTCGTGGCGGACGATGGCGCAGGCGCGCCCGGCAATCGAGCCCGCGCGATCCTGCACCGGCCAGTGGCAGGCCTCCGCATGACCAATGTCGCCGCCGTCACCGGAAAACAGGCAGCGCGCGGCGCGCCCGCTCTCCAGCTCATTGCCGTTCATGACCTGTAGGGTCAGTGATACCTTGCCGCGTGGGTGTTGTTCCGCAACCACAGACTGCTCCATAAAATTACTCCCTGATGTGGAGGGTGACGTAAGGCGGCGTCTGCGGCTGACCGATAAACGCGGTTCGGCCCAGACGGGTATTTGTTTTATCGCCGAGCTGCATCCCCTGCGCCTGCGCGGGGGCCAGACAGAGCTGGAGATCCCAGGCAAGCTGGTCGCGCAGGAGGAACGAGACAAACATCTGCAATGCCTGGTGGTGTTCGCCGTCGGGCAAAAACGACAGATAACGCTCCATCGACAGACTGCCTATCCGCAGCAGAAACTTGCCGCTGCGATCCGGCACGCGCGCCCCGAGGGTGAAATTAACGCCCAGCACCGAGCGTCCGGCCACGTACCCGGCGGTGCGGGTCTTGGGATTGCGCTCCCCCAGACGGTTCTGCTGCGCGGGGGCAATCGCCACCTTACGCAGCTGCCAGCCTTCCACCGTGACGTCCGGCAGGTCAAAACAGTGGGAAACCAGATTGCATACCACGTCCGGCGCGCGTCCCGGCGTCGCCAGCACGCTGGCGTAGGCCAGCATTTTGCTGTGGTTGATCGCCAGCTTGTCGCGCACCGCCGGGTTCCCCAGCCCCACCAGGGCGTACATGCGCTGCGAAAACCGGTCCGTGCCGCCGTTGCGAAAGCAGGCGTAGTAGCGGTATTTGCGCCAGGCGTGGTAGGCAAACTGCGTCCAGCGGTGGCTGAACAGATCGAGAAAGGCGTTCAGCCCCTCTTCGTTTTGCGCCGACTCCCGCGCCATCCGGTCGAGGTAATAGCCCGGCAGCGGCGACTGGCTGCCGGAAAAGCCGAGAAAGCGGGTGGTTAAGCGGAACTGGCCGCGCGCGTCGCGGGTGAGCGAGGTTAAATCGCTCCCCGGAAAGGCAATGCTGGCGTCCGAGCTGAACAGCACTACCTCGCTGTCCGGCTCCGTGCGCAGGGAAGGCTCCTCACCGGGTGCGCCGTGGCGACGGTAGAGCGACTCCAGCAGCGCATAAAAGTTGATGCCCCGCACGTCCGTCGGAAACGCTACATCAGGTCGTGCTGGCCGCTGCTCTGCCATTCCCAGGCCTCCTGACTTTCCGTGTTGATGATTTTCAGACAGTGAAACGCGTTGATGCTCGCGTACAGCGAGAAGAACTGCGACAGCACCGTGCCGAGCAGGTAGACCTCCCCTTCGCAGACAAAGGGCGCCGGATCGATCCACAGGGTCGTGGCGAGCCCCCGGATCGGCACGCCTTTAAACAGCCGGTCGACGGGCCGGGTTTCCATCGTCTTGATGGCGTCGAGCTTCTGGCGGGAGAGCCGCGCCTGCTGCGGGTGGTGAATGCCCGGCAGATCGAAGGTGCGCAGGATCTGCACCAGCACGTCCCGGTCCAGCAGGGAGAGATAGTTGAGGTTCATACTGGAAATCAGCGACCAGTGCATGTCCCCGTCCGTCACCGGATAAAGCGGACGCGTCGGGCGCGTGATGTTGCTGAACGAGGCCACCGCCGGGTTTTTGCCGATAGCCACGCAGATATCGCCGGCGTGCAGCCGTGCGGGCAGCATCCGGTTGGTGCAGACCAGCGCGGCGGTGATCACCTCGCCTTTCATCTTTGCGGCCTCCGGCACTTCGCCATCGGCGTGGACAAAGGCAATCGCGTGGTCGAGGCCGCGATGGAACAACGAGGTTTTGGTCCGGTGATGCCAGTAGACCACCTCGCGCTGGCGGCTGTACTCAATCTGGTGGTTGAAGCTTTCAAACTCCGGCCACAGGCGATGCGCTTTAGAGGTATCAGACCCGGCGGTTTTACTGGAAACCGACTTCACGCGGAAAATGTCATAGGCGTCCGGCTGCTGATGGCTGGCGCGCAGCGGATACTGCGCCGCGCTGCCGTCCGGCCTGACCGGTTCGGCATGGTGGACAAACAGGTTCACGGCGGGGGTGCAGTGCAGGCGCAGCGAACTGCGGCGCAGCTTGATATCCACCGGCAGCGGCTGGTTAAAGCGCAGGCGCAGCGTGAACGCGCCCGCCGGGAAATCGTCCGGCAGCGGCGCCACATCGCACAGATGAAAGAAAAACAGCCCCTCCGGGTAGCAGAAATACTCCTGCAATACGCGGTAGCCGTTGTGGACGTTCTTCGGCCAGGGCAGCAGCGCATCGTCACGGGCAAAACCGGCGGCCTTCAGCCACAGGTCCGGCAGGGGAACAGAGCGCTCGCCCGCGACCAGCTCCGCGTCCATCAGGCGTTCGCTGAACCAGAGATAGAGCTGATGGCGGGTGTAGTCGTCGTCATTGCCGAGCCAGAAGGTGATTTTATTGAGATCCAGCGACCCTGGCGACACGCCCGCGTCGATAACAAAATCGACGTCGATAATGCCCTCTTTGAGGGTGCTGTTGTTGCGCACGTCGACCAGTTGCAGCGGTTGCAGCCAGGTATCGCGCGCCAGCGTGAAGTGGCAGGCCGGAACGCTTTCCCGGCCCGCGTCGGTTAACGCCCCTTTATGCACCGAGGCACCGGACAGGTTCGACCGGGTGGCAATCAGCTCATCTCGGGAGACCTTGACCGGCGTCTTGAGCGTGTTTTCGGGGGTGTGTTCAATCACGGTCATCGACGGCACCGGGCGCAGGTAGTTCGGCCAGAGCATGCGGATGATCCCGTGGGTAAATTCCGGGAATTCGTCTTCCAGCTTTTGACGCAGGCCACCGGAGAGAAAGGCGAAGGCTTCCAGCAGACGCTCGACGTCGGGATCGCCCTCTTTCTCCGCCAGAAAACGGGCCAGATAGGGCTTTTCCTGCGCCAGCAGTTTTCCCAGCTGACGCAGGTAATCAAGCTCTTCGCGATAATAACGTTCTTCAAAAGCCATGTATTACTCAACCCGATAGCGCTGGTGGTTATCCAGCAGGATGTCAAACTCAAGGACATCTGCGGCGTCGGTGAAATTCACCTGCGCCACAATATGAAAACGCAGCTCCATAGGGGCGTAGCCGTGCGCGGAGGCGGCGGTGACCGTCACCTCCGCGATCCGCGGTTCATAGCGCAGGATGCAGTCACGAATACCGCGCCCAATCTCCTTGCGGAAATCGCTGGAGGCCAGCGCGTCATCGTTTAGATCGTCGATCCCAAGCTCCGGGGAGCCATAACAGCTGCCGGAACGGGTATTGAGGATGTTGTGCAGGTTGTGCCTGATGGAAGACAGCAGCGCCGTCTTCGGCTTACGCTGCGGGGACATCGCCGCCGCATCGCCGA
The DNA here is from genome assembly GCF_053290175.1 of Enterobacter sp. 186315. Lineage (NCBI taxonomy): Bacteria > Pseudomonadati > Pseudomonadota > Gammaproteobacteria > Enterobacterales > Enterobacteriaceae > Enterobacter > Enterobacter sp. 186315. The sequence continues at coordinate 36,703 of NZ_JBPTTK010000027.1, forward strand.
TACGCTCGAACAAACTTCCTCCGATACGCCGTTCCGTCACCGTGCTTACTCCTTGTCCAGACGGCCAACCAGAGACAGTTCGAAGCTTGCGCCCATGTATTTGAAGTGCGGACGCACGGAGAGCGCGACCTGATACCAGCCCGGCTCGCCCGCCACGTCCAGCACCTCAATTTTGGCCTGGCGCAGCGGCTTACGGCTGCGCACGTCTGCCGGCGGGTTCTCCTGATCGGCCACGTACTGGCGGATCCAGGTATTCAGCTGGTTTTCCAGATCGCCGCGCTCTTTCCACGACCCAATCTGCTCGCGCTGCAACACTTTGATGTAGTGCGCCAGGCGGTTGATGATGAACAGATACGGCAGCTGGGTGCCGAGGCGATAGTTGGTTTCCGCCTCTTTGCCTTCCGGGGTGTTCGGGAAGTTCTTCGGCTTTTGCACCGAGTTGGCGGAGAAGAATGCCGCGCTGTCGCTGCCTTTGCGCATGGTCAGGGTGATGAAGCCCTCTTCCGCCAGCTCGTATTCACGACGGTCGGTGATGAGCACTTCAGTCGGGATTTTCGCCTGAAGCTGGCCCATCGCCTCGTACAGGTGAACCGGCAGATCCTTCACCGCCCCGCCGTTCTGCGGGCCGATGATATTCGGGCACCAGCGATATTTTGCGAAGCTTTCGGCCATATTCGCCGCCAGCAGGAACGCGGTGTTGCCCCAGAGATAGTCATCGTGGTTGCGGCTGACGTCCTCGCGATAGTTAAAGCTTTTCACCGGATTGTCGCCCGGCGCATACGGCTGGCGCAGCAGGAAGCGCGGCACGGTCAGACCCAGATAGCGGGAGTCTTCGTTTTCACGCAGGGAGCGCCATTTGGTGTAGGCCGGGCCTTCGAAAATCGCGCTGATGTCTTTGATGCCCGGCAGCTCCGTCCAGGAGTCCAGACCCAGGAACTCCGGTGCAACTGAAGAAAGGAACGGCGCGTGCGCCATCGCGCCCACCGCGCTGACGTATTGCAGCAGCTTCATGTCGGCGGCGTTATTGGCAAACGCGTAGTTACCGACCACCGCCGCGACGGGTTCGCCGCCGAACTGGCCGTACCCGGTGGAATAGACGTGTTTGTAGTAGCCAGACTGGGTGATTTCCGGTGCGAACTCGAAGTCATCGAGCAGCTCTTCTTTGGTAACGTGCAGCAGGTGGATTTTGATGTTTTCCCGCGTATCCGCACGGCTCACCAGCAGCTTAAGGGAGCGCAGGAACGACTCCAGCTCCTGAAACTCCGGGGAGTGGCAGATCAGATCCATCTGACGACCGAGGCGCTCGTCGATATCGGCAATCATGGCGTTGACCGCCAGAATGTCCACGGACTCCGCCTGATGCTTCAGCAGCGCAGCGATAAAGGCGGTTACCCCCTGGCGGGCAATATCGTAGCTTTCCGACTCGGGCTGAAAACGGCTCTGCGCCATGATGTTATCGAGCAGAGATCCGGTCGCGAGCGGTGCTGCGCTGACCGGCGTCACTTCTTCCTGTAAAGACATTGTGCAATCCTTATGCAAATTTATTTCTGACTGGCGATGCCCAGTTCCTGAATCAGCTGTTCGCGGGTTTCTTCATTCGCCAGCAGCGCCTGAAGCTGAGCACGAAACGCGGGGATATTGCCCATCGGCCCTTTCAGCGCCACCAGCGCCTCGCGCAGCTCCAGCAGTTTTTTAAGCTCGGGCACGCTGGCCGCCACGTTGTCCGGAGAGAGATCGGCCAGAGAGTTGACCTTCAGGTTGATCTCCATGCGGGCATCCGGCGCCTCGCTGAGCGCTGACGGCACGGAGAACTCGCGCGCGATCCCCGATTCGGCGATCACCGCATCGAAGTTGTTCTTATTGATTGAGACCGGCTGGCGTTCGTCCAGCGGCGTGTCGTCGGCCTTACCTTTCAGATCGCCCGTAATCAGCAAATTAAGCGGTAATTCCACTTCTGCAATCTGACCATCCGTTTTCGGAAGGTAGCGAATATTAATACGTTCTTTCGGGGCGATACTGCCGTCTTTATTGTTGCTCATCAGGAGTTATCCATCTGGTTATCGGTGAATTCCCTTTGGGCCATAAGAAATTAAAAAATCCGCACAGCAAAACATCCCGGATTGTTTTCTCAGGGCAGTAAACAGGGGTGGCACTTTTTTAAAGCGTGCATGATACGGTTAAAGGCGGGGGTAAAAAATGTCCGTTTGCGTACGTTGAATTATGCTCGTGTGGGAAGTATTTACTTCACGCCTGAGTTTTGGTTATTAATAAGGATAGGATTAAAGGTATGGATGGATATATTCAGGGTAGGAATGGTAATAATGGGTCATTAAGCCATATTCTCAGAACGCAGGCTAAAATTCAGGCAGAGGCATTAAGGCAAATCTCAATTAAAGCTTCTGGTTTCATCAACCATGATGAAGTGCGTTATTCTTTTTTAACGAATGTCGAAGCCTTTACCGAAGCTCAGCTTGAATGCATTGAGAGCGGTCGTTCACATGCGGAGAAAACGCAGGCGCTGGCCTATTTAAGAGAAGAGCAGGATTACCTTGAGAAACAAATAGGCTGGCTTGAATCTAAACAGGTACAACCCGCAGCGTCTGTAGAAGTACGAATTATAAATGGGGTGTTATCTTATGTTGTAAAAAGTATTGGACTATTAGGAGGGGTATTGCAAATGGTCTCAGGAGGCGTTCTTCTCTTTGCAGGGACACCTACAATAGTGGGATCAGCAATGGGTGCCATGCTCGTTATGCATGGAATAAATAACATAATTGAAAATGGTAGCAGTTTATTTTTCGATGATGATACCGCCATAGGCCCTATGACTTATCTATATGGCGAAACAGCCCATTTTTTTGGCTATGACCGAAATTATGGCAAGTTGGTTTTTGCCGGGATGGATCTGGGTTTATCTGCAACAGCTCTGCTAGGAACTAAACTCGTACCCCATGCATGGAGACTGTTTGACTATATACCTTCTGATTACGAGAGAGGATTCAGAACAATGAGTTCCCTGGAGTTGGCTTTTGAAGCATTTCCTGACATAGCCACACTTTACTCAGGAACGCAGACCTACTATTCGTTAACCGATTCCGCACCTAAAGACCCTCTTCAACCACTTATTCCGTATCATGATTATTAGTTGCGGCCACGTCAAACTGTGGTATATTTTTTAATATATTTCATCATAAGTATTGAGAGTTTCAATGAGTGAAAATGAATTAATCAAAATAATGTATGAAGCAAACTTTACAAAAAAACAGATAGACAAATTAAAAATTTATTCTAATAGACACAGAATGTCTCTGTACTCTACAGTACATGAGAATTCCCAGCGCTTTATTAGATCGTTATTCATGCACATCTTAACCTTTTTCTTTATCTTGTTAGGACACTCTTTAATTAAAGAGAGCAATGGAACTGAATTCACAAGAGCTTTATTCTCGCTTAGCATATTGGGTTTAACATACATAATTTTTTATATACTTGCCCCATTACCTCTTGGATATAAATCCAGGAAAGTCATTAAAATCACACAAAAAAGACATCTTAACTATTAATACTGTTGAATACAAAACCCTCTTTTCATATATACAGCATTTTAAAATATAGGTGTTCCAAATGAATGAAGATGAATTAATAAAACTGATGTATATGAATGATTTTTCCACAAAACAAATACATACATTGAAAAAAGTTTCAGAGAAATATTCCACATCGTTATATGACACAGTTTCAAAACTGTCGCAGCTTTTTTTTAAATCCTTATTTCTACATATATTAGCATTCGTTATGTTGTTTCATACATACTTACGTTATAGCGAACAACAAGGGCATAATATTACGATGCTCATTGGATGCCTTGGCACCCTAGTTGTTACCTATATCATTCTTGATTTTGTTGCGCCATTATTCAGAGGGTATAAAGCTAGAAAAGTCATGAAGGATATTAAGAAAAGGACCCAATCCTTATCTTAACATGGTCTTTTTATAATCGATATTGCATTGTTATAGATTTTTAGATCTCAAGTATCAATTAGAGTTAATTTGTAATGAATATCACCATAAAAAATTGGGCATAAACATGAGTGAAGCCAAACTTATCGAAATAATGTATATGTGCAAATTTTCAACCAAACAGATATCACGTTTAAAGGGATTTTCGGCACGACGTAGCACAACGCTATACGATACTGTTTACGAACTTTCACGGCATTTCTTTAGATCCTTATTCCTGCATGTGTTAATGTTTTTCTTTGTACTGCAATCACATTTCCTTCTCAGCGAAAATCACGGAACGCCAATGGGACGGGCGTTATTTTCACTTAGTTTTCTGTGCCTGATCTATTTAGTTTTCAATATAGTCTTGCCGATAACCCAGGCATACAAAGCCAGAAAAGTAATTAAGGAAATTCACAAAAAAGGGATATTCAGATGATGGGCTAAAAATAGCATCCAGCCATAAAACAAGAGTCAATATTATAGTTAATATGTTGCTTCAGAGATCTAAGGGCGGCTGGAACAAAAAATATAAAAACACAGAAAAAGGCGGCGAAATCGTTTAGCACACAAAATATTACCCCACCTCAACTTTAACTCCGCGTTCCGCCCGCAAAACCGCATTCAATAATCACTAAAACTGATGACAAACGCCTTCTCATACGTTTATTTTACTGTAAAATAAATAAACATTCATTTAAAAAATGAATGCCACCGATATATATAAACCCCATATATCCAATAATATCTATTAATTCTTTTCTCGACGATAAATCTTCCCTGAACTGACACATCAAACTCGATGTCCGTTTGCGTACGTTGAGTTCCTTAATCAAAAAACGTATTAAATACGGCCTTCTGTATTAGATGCTATGAAAATAGCCTCGAACACGGAAGTTCATATCACGTAAATTAAGGAAAGGATTTTTACATGCCAACACCGTGTTATATCTCTATCAAAGGACAAACCCAGGGTCTGATTACTGACGGCGCGTTTACCGCAGAATCTGTGGGCAACATTTACGTCCAGGGTCACGAAAACGAGATGCTGGTGCAGGAATTCAGCCATAACGTTACCGTCCCGACCGATCCTCAGTCTGGACAACCTTCAGGCCAGCGTGCGCACAAGCCGTTCATCTTTACCGTGGCGCTGAACAAAGCCGTTCCGCTGATGTACAACGCACTGGCCTCTGGCGAAATGCTGCCAGAAACAGAGCTGCACTGGTATCGCACCTCTATTGAAGGCAAGCAGGAGCATTTCTTCACCACTCGCCTGACCGACTCCACCATTGTGAATATCGACTGCACGATGCCGCACTGCCAGGACGACACCAAACGCGAATTTACGCAGCTGGTTAAAGTCTCTTTAGCGTATCGCAAAATCGAGTGGGAACACGTTTCAGCAGGCACTTCAGGTGCTGACGACTGGCGTGCACCGCTGGAAGCATAAGGTTTTATCCACAGCATTCCTCCCTGACGGGCGGAATGCTTTTTTTTTGAAAATCGGGAGGGTCAAATGTCTTTAAAAGGTTTGCGTTTTACGCTGGATGTTGATGGTCAAGAGTCAGACACCTTTGCTGTCGTCAGTTTTCAGCTGAATCAAAGTCTTTCTTTCCCGTTTTTCATGACGGTTACCGCTGCCAGCCGGTCATTTGATCTGGAAGCAAAAAATCTGCTCGAAAAGAGTGCCACGCTGACCATCTGGCAAGGACTTAACGCCTTGCGTGAGGTGAAAGGCGTCGTCGCCAGCTTCGCCATGAAAGAAAACAGCGACTGGCAAATCCAGTACCAGTTTAAAATCCAGCCGCCGTTGTGGCGCTGTGGGCTACGTAAAAATTTCCGCATCTTTCAGCAGCAAGATATCAAAACCATTTCCGCTACCCTCCTCGATGAAAACGGCGTCACCGAATGGCTTCCTGCGTTCAATGAAACCCACCCTGCCCGGGAATTTTGCGTTCAGTACGGCGAATCTGACCTGGTATTTTTATCGCGCCTGTGGGCTGAAGAAGGGATTTTCTTTTACGACAAGATTTTGCCAGAGGGCGATGAGCAGAAACTGGCGCTGTGTGATGATGTATCCGGCCTGACAGCGATAGCGGATGCCTTCCCGTTTAATCCGAATACCAGCACCCAGACGATAAATGAATGCATTAACGCATTCCATTACGAAGCTAACGTTCGTCCTTCATCCCTCATCAGCCAGGATTACACCTTCAAAATGCCGGGATGGCAGGGGCAGTACGCCCAGCAGGGCGCAAATCTGAATAATCAGTTCACTCAATACGAGATTTTTGATTATCCGGGCCGCTTTAAGGATGAATCACACGGTGAGGCCTTTAGCCGCTACCAGATGGACGGCCTGCGCAACAATGCGGAGAAAGCCAGCGGTTGCAGCAACTCCCCGCAGCTATATCCGGGCACACGCTTCACGCTACAAAACCACCCGCAGGAAACGCTTAACCGCGAGTGGCAGGTCGTGAGCAGCCTGCTTTCCGGCGAACAGCCCCAGGCGCTGCACGGCAGTAAGGGGGCCGGGACCACACTGCGTAACCAGTTCACCGCCATCCCTGCCGACCGAACTTGGCGCTCTCAACCGCTGGCAAAACCTAAAGTCGATGGCCCGCAAAGCGCCGTCGTCACCGGGCCAGCGGGTGAAGAAATTTTCTGCGACGAACATGGCCGGGTGCGGGTGAAGTTCCACTGGGATCGCAACAGCCCGAAAAGCCCTGAAGACACCTCCTGCTGGGTGCGCGTA
>NZ_JBPTTK010000028.1:0-36359 GCF_053290175.1 Enterobacter sp. 186315
AGTGCAACGCGGCTTTCGCTCACCGTTACGAGGTCCCGTATAATACGTTTTCCTCATTCAGAGTCAAGCAATTATTTTCGCTTTTCTCTGTCGGCGTTCATCGCTGAACCCCGCTAACCCGGCGGCCTGTAAGCCGTTGTTCCGTGTCAGTGGAGGCGCATTATAGGGAGTTCTCAGACGTTGACAACCCCTCTTTTAAAAAAAACTTTCAACCGCCTCTTTTTTGCTCAAAACCGTGCTACAACGCTAGTTTTTCGAGCGTTTCGAAGCCATAACGGTGTAGAACGGGTAAAAGTTGTTCAGTCTCAGGGGTTGTCGCCATGCAAAACGCGATATTAGCATCAGACGATTTTGCATCTGGCGCTTCATGTTCCAGCAGCCAGGCCGTGCGACGCGCGATTGCCGCACCGGAATCCACCAGACGCGTTCCCTCAGGCAGAACCTCAAGAAGCTCTTCCTGTAATAGAGGGAAATGTGTGCATCCCAGGACGACAGTATCCGGCGGCTCCTGCATACGCAGCCACGGGCGCAGAATACGGCGTAGCTCTTCCAGCGGAACCGCGTGCCCGTGCAGCTTCGCTTCTGCCATCTCCACCAGCTCGGCGGATCCAAGCATCGCAATCTGGCATTCATTCGCAAAGCGGTCGATTAGCTCACGCGTATAAGGACGCTTCACCGTACCGCGCGTTGCCAGCAGACCGACAATGCCGTTCGCCGTCAGACGGGCGGCCGGTTTAATCGCAGGGACTACGCCGACAACCGGGAACGGGAATTTTTCGCGAAGTGCAGGAAGGGATACTGTACTTGCCGTATTACAGGCAATGACCGCCAGCGCCAGGGGATAGCGCTGTTGAACTGCGGTGACGATTTCAACAACACGCTCAACGATAAACTCTTCGCTCTTCTCTCCATAAGGAAAGGCGACGTTATCGAAGGCATAAATGTAATGGAGATCCGGCAGGAGATGCCGAATCTCATCGTAGACTGAAAGCCCACCGACGCCGGAATCAAACACCAGCACGGTGGGACGCGGATCAGAAGGTGTAGCTGCCAGACAAGGTGTATTCCCGTCGTGCAGTTTGGTAGCCATAAACTGTCTCGTAATCTTTATCGAACAGGTTGGCTATTTTACCACGAACTGTAAGGTGAGAGGTGACAGGATATGAAACTGCGACATCCCACAGGCTGACGCCGCCCATTTTCACACGCTCTGTGGCGTAGGTATCAGGATCGACCGCCACGTCATAGCGGGTCCCCAGATAACGATAGGCCAGGTTCCAGTCGAGATCCCACACCTGCCAGTCCAGCTGATACTTCACCTGCTGCTTAGAGCGACGGGCAAGCACTTCGTTGGTTTTCGCATTACGCGGGTCGACGTAATCGTAGGAAATCTGATGACCGATCGGGCCGGTGTCGAACTGCGCCGTGGCTTCAACCCCTTTAATGCGGGCTTCGTTCACGTTGTAGAAGCGATAGTTCGCGTCATAGCCGATCAGGTTATCGATGTCATTACGATAGCCCGTCACGCGCCAGGTCACCGGGCCGGTTAAGCCTTCAAAGCCCCCTTCCCACTGCTTGCTCTCTTCTGGCTTAAGATTCGGGTTGCCGTAATCTTCACTGTGGATTTGACTCATGGTCGGTGCTTTATAAGCCGTGCCGTAAGAGCCGATAATGCGATATCCGTCGATGAACTCCCACGCCGCGCTGGTTTGCCAGGTGCCGTGGTCGCCGAAGCTGGAGTTGTCATCGTTACGCGCCGCCGCTTCCAGGGTAACGCTGTTAAACTGCTGCATGGCCGAGAGGAACACGCCGGTGTTGTGCTGCTCATAGCCATTTTTCATGTTGCCCGTACCGGCCTGCGTCTTCTGCTTCTGCCAGTCCAGCCCCACGCCAATGTTGCCGTGCCCCACTTCCACCGAATTCAGCCACTGCGTGGTGTACTGTTTAACGTCATCCATGGTGGCGGAATCAGCGTAGCGGCCCTTTTTCGGGTCATAGTTCTGGTCTTTGCTGCGACCGTAACCGGCCACCAGCTGAGACTTAAAGATACCCTGGCTATAGCGCAGCCCTGTATCCCAGTTCTGGCTGTAGAGCTGGCGGGTATCCGGGCGTCCATCGGGGGTAAATCCGGTGTAATGGTCGTAACCGTCATAGGCCGTGCGGTTGTCGTAGCCAAAGCCGCGGAAGAATCCGCTCACGCTGTCGGTGAACTGCTGTTCCACTGAGCCGTACAGCGATTTACTCATAAAGCCGTCGCGATCCGGCTGGCGCGGGGCGTCTTTCGCGCCAATATCAAAACCACGGGTGTAGGTATAGTTACCCGCAATAGTGATTTTGGTTTTATCCAGCACCTGCTGGAAAGAGCCGTCGTAGCTTTGATAGCCCTTTGAGCCAACACTCGCCGAAACTTCCGCGCCCGGCTTGTCGCGCCCGGTGATGATGTTGATCACGCCGCCAATCGCGTCGGAGCCGTACAGCGCAGAGCGTGGCCCGCGAATGTACTCGATACGCTGGATGAGAGAAGTGGGAATTTGGCTGAGATCGGCAACGTTGCTGATCCCTGCGTTGTTCAGCGGAATGCCGTCAATCAGTACCAGAACGTGACGGGATTCCGTGCCGCGAATAAAGGTAGACGCGGAGGCGCCCCGACCGCCGCTTTGGGCGATATCTACGCCCGGCAGACGAGACATGATCTCCTCAACGCTTTTTGCCTGCCAGCGTTCGATATCTTCACGCGTGACGACGGACGTCGGCGCCAGTACGGTTTTTTCAGGTTGTTCAAAACGGTTTGCTGTCACCACCAACGAGTCTGCGCCATCCTGCGCCCAGCCCGAAAATGCCGTGACGGATAGCGCCGTCAACAGCGATACTTTTTTAATCATTGTTAAAGCATCCACAATATAAGAAGGATGCCGCAGGCTTCATCTATAGCACGCGATGACAAAACCAAATGCGACGTGATCCCGGCAGGTCTTCGGGCTAGGTGGCGTTTAGTGGATGATGACTTCCCACTCGCGTCATCCTTCAAGCTGCCTCTGCGTTGGCTGCACTCGCTCACCCCAGTCACATAGCTTTCTATGCTCCCAGGGATTCACTCGCTTGCCGCCTTGATGCAACTTGAATGATTTGCGCGTATATAGCAGTGTCTTTAACTCTCATCCCGCCAGTCTTTACCGCTGCGCGTCAGCTCCAGATTCGCACTGGATTCCCTTTTCACTCTCAGGAGACCGGAAACAGAATGCTACAATTAGACACGTATAGATGTCCAGACAGCCGCCAGGCATTAAATCTGGACATCCCCTGAACAATGCCTACAATCCCCGCGTAATTCATTATCACTCAGGACGCATCATGACCCCCGAACACCTCCCGACAGAACAGTACGACGCGCAGCTGGCAGAGAAAGTAGTCCGCCTGCAAAGTATGATGACGCCTTTCAACGCGCCCGTTCCCGAGGTGTTCCGCTCCCCTGTCAGCCATTACCGCATGCGCGCCGAATTCCGCATCTGGCATGACGGTGACGACCTGTACCACATCATTTTCGATCAGCAGACAAAATCCCGTATCCGCGTGGACAGTTTCCCGGCGGCGAGCGAGCTGATTAACCAGTTAATGACGCTGATAATGGACGGCGTGCGCGACAACCCCGTGCTGCGCAACAAGCTGTTCCAGATTGACTACCTGACCACCCAAAGCAATCAGGCCATTGTCTCCCTTCTTTATCACAAAGCGCTGAACGACGAGTGGCGCGAGCAGGCAGAAGCGCTGCGCGATGCGCTGCGTGCGCAGAACATCAACGTTCACCTGATTGGCCGTGCGACAAAGACCAAAATCATGCTCGACCAGGATTACATCGACGAGCGTCTGCCGGTGGCGGGTAAAGAGATGATTTATCGTCAGGTGGAAAACAGCTTCACCCAGCCGAATGCGGCGATGAACGTGCAGATGCTGGAGTGGGCGCTGAAGGCGACCGAAGGGTCAACGGGCGATCTGCTTGAGCTGTACTGCGGTAACGGGAATTTCTCGCTGGCGCTGGCGCGTAACTTTGACCGCGTGCTGGCGACGGAAATCGCCAAACCGTCCGTTGCTGCCGCGCAGTACAACATCGCGGCCAACCACATTGATAATGTGCAAATCATTCGTATGGCGGCGGAAGAGTTTACCCAGGCGATGAACGGCGTTCGTGAGTTTAACCGTTTACAGGGAATCGATTTGAAGAGCTACCAGTGCGAGACTATTTTTGTCGATCCCCCACGCAGCGGGCTGGATAGCGAAACAGAGAAGATGGTGCAGGCGTACCCGCGCATTCTTTATATCTCCTGCAACCCGGAAACCCTGTGCAAGAATCTGGAAACGTTAAGCCAGACGCACAAGGTTGAACGTCTGGCGCTGTTCGATCAGTTCCCGTATACGCACCACATGGAGTGCGGCGTTTTACTTACCGCACGGTGATCGGTAGGCCGGATAAGCGTTTTTGGCAGGTGGCGCTTCGCTTACCTGCCCTACAAAAGCCTCTACTGCGGCAGCTGAGTTTTGCGGCTGCGCATCCGCGAGCCGATCCAGAACACCAGCACGACGGACAGTACCGCCGGGAAGAAGTTTGATCCGATATCCGGGTACTCTGCGCGCACCACGGTGCTATACAACAGCACGCCTAATATAAAGCAGGCCGCGGCCAGCCCCGGCAACCCCACCGGCATAGTGCGGTTCAGATAGCGTTGATGCAGACAGTAGACCGTCAGCACCAGCGCAATCAGCGGGAACAAAGAGAATGGGACGATAGAGCTGAAAAACGCTGCAAACGTGCCATTGATTGATAAGCCAGCGATCAATGCCAGCAACAACGTTCCTTTATCCTGACCTGACTGTTTCATTACTCACCCTTCACTCATCGGTTTGATGTGCCAACTTTTCTTGTTCACGGCGATACCAGTAATACGCACCTTTGGAAATCATCCGGAGCTGCAAAACCAGTCGCTCTTCGAGTTGCTTACGTTGTTCAACGCTCACATCCAGCGCTTCGGCACCCGCGCTGAACACTATGGTTACCATGGCTTCTGCCTGCGCCTCGGTGAAGGCGCGCGGCATATGGTTTTCGAGTTCGAGATAGTCGGCAAGTTCCGCGATGAAGTGCTGAATTTCACGCGCGACGGCGGCACGAAACGCGGCAGATGTACCGGAACGTTCACGCAACAGCAGGCGGAACGCGTTGGGGTTATTGCCGATAAACTCCATAAAGGTCGATACGGAAGTGCGGATCACGCTGCCGCCTTTCGCGATTCGCTGGCGCGCCTGGCGCATCAGCTGGCGCAGCATCAGCCCGCTTTCGTCGACCATAGTCAGACCCAGTTCATCCACATCGCGGAAATGACGATAGAAAGACGTTGGCGCAATCCCGGCCTCGCGTGCGACTTCGCGCAGGCTCAAACTGGCAAAACTTCGCTCGGCACTCAGCTGACTGAATGCGGCTTCCACCAGCGAACGCCGGGTTTTCTCTTTTTGTTGTGCTCTTACGCCCATCACGATAGTTGAATCCTTCCAAAGGCCTGCTGGCACTATACCAGAGAATAAAATTAATCTGTTTACCCTGCTTTGTGAATGATTGTTTACGTGCGGTTTGTGCTCCACTGCGCGAAAAAAGCACAACGATAATTGGGTTACTCTGGCAATGATGTTATGATTCTGTTGCTTTTATGTATAAGAACAGGTAAGCCTTGCCATGCCACATTCCTACGATTACGACGCAATAGTTATTGGTTCCGGACCCGGCGGCGAAGGCGCTGCTATGGGTCTGGTGAAACAGGGAGCCAGAGTAGCGGTGATAGAGCGCTACCATAATGTTGGCGGCGGTTGCACCCACTGGGGCACCATCCCTTCCAAAGCCCTCCGCCATGCCGTTAGCCGTATTATTGAATTTAACCAGAACCCTCTCTACAGCGACCATTCCCGACTTCTTCGTTCCTCGTTTGCCGACATCCTGAATCACGCGGATACCGTGATAAATCAGCAAACGCGGATGCGTCAGGGGTTCTACGAGCGTAATCACTGCGAGATTTTGCAGGGTAACGCCCACTTTGTTGATGAACACACCCTGGCGCTCGAATGTCACGACGGCTCCGTTGAAACTCTTACGGCAGAGAAGTTTGTGATTGCCTGCGGTTCACGCCCGTATCATCCGGCCGACGTAGATTTCTCGCACCCGCGCGTGTACGACAGCGACTCCATCCTCAGCCTGCACCACGAGCCACGCCACGTCATCATCTATGGCGCGGGGGTGATTGGCTGCGAATATGCGTCGATCTTCCGGGGAATGGAGGTCAAAGTTGACCTCATCAACACCCGCGACCGTCTGCTGGCGTTCCTCGATCAGGAGATGTCAGATTCTCTCTCCTACCACTTCTGGAACAGCGGCGTGGTTATTCGCCACAACGAAGAGTACGAGAAAATCGAAGGCTGCGACGACGGGGTGATCATGCACCTGAAGTCCGGCAAGAAGCTGAAAGCCGACTGCCTGCTGTACGCCAACGGCCGTACCGGGAACACCGATTCATTGCAGCTGCACAACATCGGGCTGGAAACCGACAGCCGCGGCCAGTTAAAGGTCAACAGCATGTACCAGACCGCGCTGCCGCACGTTTACGCGGTGGGCGATGTGATTGGTTATCCAAGCCTTGCCTCTGCGGCTTACGATCAGGGGCGCATTGCGGCGCAGGCGCTGGTAAAAGGCGAAGCCACGGCGCATCTGATTGAAGATATTCCGACCGGGATTTACACCATTCCGGAAATTAGCTCTGTGGGGAAAACCGAACAGCAGCTGACGGCAATGAAGGTGCCTTACGAGGTGGGTCGTGCTCAGTTTAAGCATCTGGCACGCGCGCAAATCGTGGGGATGAGCGTGGGAACGTTGAAGATCCTGTTCCATCGCGATACGAAAGAGATCCTCGGTATTCACTGCTTTGGTGAACGCGCCGCGGAAATCATTCATATCGGCCAGGCGATAATGGAGCAAAAAGGTGGTGGCAACACCATTGAGTACTTCGTTAACACCACCTTTAACTACCCGACAATGGCAGAAGCCTACCGGGTAGCGGCGCTTAACGGCTTAAACCGCCTGTTTTAATGCGCTGTCGAAATGGCCATCCATTGAACCACGGATGGCCTCTGCCAGCTGCTCATAGCGGCTGCGCAGCGGTGAACCCGGACGATACACCAGCCCGACGGTACGACGCGGTTCAGGCTTGATGCACGGCAGATAGACCACGCCATCGCGTTTCCGCTCGCGCGGTACGGCCAGCGCAGGCAGCAGCGTAATACCGCTTCCCGCCGCCACCATGTTGCGCAGCGTTTCCAGGCTGGTTGCGCGGAAATGGGTATCTTCATCCGCACCCGCCTCAAAACAGAAGCCCATCGCCTGATCGCGCAGGCAGTGGCCGTCTTCCAGCATCAGCAGTTTTTCGCCCGCCAGATCGGCCATTGGGACGCGATCGCGGTCCGCCCACGGGTGATCTTCGTAGATCGCCAGCATCATCGGCTCATCAAACAGCGGCACTTCGATAAAGGCTTCACTCTCTTTCACCAGCGCCAGGATCGCGCAGTCGAGCTTGCCGCTATCCAACTGCGCCAGCAGCTGATGGGTTTGCGCTTCATGCAGGTACATTTCGAGTTTCGGGAAGGTCTGGTGCAACATCGGAATGATGTGCGGCAACAGGTACGGGCCAACGGTTGGGATCAGGCCAATATGCAGCGGGCCGGACATTGCTTCCCCCTGCTGGCTTGCCATTTCCTTGAGCACTTTGACCTCGCGCAGCACGGTGCGCGCCTGATCCACCAGCAGAAGACCCGCCTGGGTGAACAGCACTTTACGGCTGGTGCGCTCCAGCAGCATGACACCAAGCTCGTCTTCCAGCTTGCGGATTTGCCCGCTAAGCGTAGGCTGGCTGACGTGGCAGGAATCTGCCGCGCGGCGAAAATGACGATGCTCGGCTAACGCCACCAGGTATTCAAGATCACGAATATTCATTATTCATCCTCCGTCGCCACGATAGTTCATGGCGATAGATAGCATAGCAACGAACGATTATCCCTATCAAGCATTCTGTTGAATAATACACCACATAGACGAGGCGGAGCTTTTTTATCCTTTGAAGTCCCCGTACCGTCAGTCGAGTCTCTCTCCAGACTCGCAAAACTAAAGCCAACGTGAACTTTTGCGGACCCCGTGGTCCGCATTTTTTTTGCGTAAAAAAGCCCGGGGATAAAAGCAAAATGGCAACCTAAGTTGCCATTTTAAGCTTTTGCTCCCTCTCCCTGTGGGAGAGGGCCGGGGTGAGGGCACCAGCCCGCACAAATCAAATCAAATCAACCGATCTTTCGCATCCGCAATCGCCTGCGCTACCTGCTTAGGTGACACGCCGCCTTTTGCCGCACGCTTGTCCAGGCAGGATTGCAGCGCCAGAATCGGATAAACATCATCCGCAATCACACTACTGAATTTTTGCAGTTCGGAAAGCGTCAATTCTTCCAGCGGTTTTCCCTGACGAATCGCTTCGACTACCGCTTCGCCCACGATATGGTGCGCTTCGCGGAACGGCACACCTTTGGCGACCAGATAATCCGCCAGTTCGGTAGAGTTTGCATAACCCTGCTGCGCCGCTTCCTGACAGCGCGGGCGTTTCACCTGAATGCCGTCCAGCACCAGCGCGCCCATATGCAGGCAGTCCAGCCAGGTGTCGAGCGCGTCGAACAGCCCTTCTTTGTCTTCCTGCATGTCTTTGTTATACGCCAGCGGCAGCCCTTTTAAGGTCATCATCATGCCGGTCAGCGCGCCCTGCACGCGGCCACATTTACCGCGGATCAGCTCCAGCGCGTCCGGGTTTTTCTTCTGCGGCATCAGGGACGAGCCGGAGGTCACGCGGTCAGACAGTTCCACAAACCCGGCTTCACCCGAGTTAAAGAAGATGAGGTCTTCGGCAAAGCGCGACAGGTGGACCATGCCGATAGAGGCGTTCGACAGCAGCTCCAGCACGTGATCGCGGTCAGATACGCTGTCGAGGCTGTTACGGGTCGCAGAGGCAAAGCCCAGCCAGCCCGCAAGCTGTTCACGGTCAATTTCATACGCCGTGCCCGCCAGCGCACCGCTGCCCAGCGGGCTAACGTCCAGACGCTTCAGCGTATCCTGCAAACGGCTTTCATCACGCGCCAGCATTTCGACATAGGCCAGACACCAGTGCGCAAAGGTCACCGGCTGCGCGCGTTGCAGGTGGGTATACCCCGGCATCACCGCGTCCTGATTGTTCTGCGCCGTGTCCACCAGCGCACTTTGCAGCTGACGGTTCGCCGCCAGCAGTTCGCCCACGGTATCTTTACACCACAGTTTGAGATCGGTCGCGACCTGGTCGTTACGGCTACGCCCGGTGTGCAGCTTTTTACCCAGCTGGCCAACTTTGTCGATAAGCTTACCTTCCACCCAGCTGTGGATATCTTCGGCATCGCTCTGAAGAATTTGCTGCGGATCCAGACGCACCTCTTCCAGCAGATTATTCAGCGCCTCTTCCAGCTGAAGCTGTTCGTCTGCGGTCAGTACGCCAACGGTCACCAGCGCTTTGGACCAGGCCACAGAGCCGACGATATCCTGTTCGGCCAGGCGGTAGTCGAAGCGCAAAGAGTCGTTGAACTGTTTGAACCGCTGATCCGCTGCCTGTGTAAAACGCCCACCCCAAAGTGCCATAACATGCTTCCTTTATTCGTTAGTTCCGCCGGGTAGCGCTACGCTTACCCGGCCTACGGTCATTCAATAAAAACTTAGGCTAAAATACGCGTGCCAATCGGCGTGCCGTTGAACAGCGCCGGCAGTTGCTCCGCGTGACGCCAGGAGGCGATATCCACCGGGCGACCCAGCGTGCGGGCGGCATCCAGCGCGGCGTTCACTTTGACGATCATGCCGTCGGTGATAATGCCCTGGTCAATCAGCTGCTCGGCTTTTGCCGCCGTCATCTCTGCGATGCGCTGGCCTTTGCCGTCCAGAATGCCGCTCACGTCGGAGAGCAGGATTAGGTCTGCGCCCAGCGTTGCTGCCAGCGCGGTTGCCGCCTGGTCAGCGTTGACGTTCATCAGCGCGCCCTCTTCCGTCACGCCGATTGAGCTGACGACCGGCAGAAAACCGCCGTCGAGCAGGGTGTTAATCAGCTTAGGCGAACCCGGCTGCGCCAGTCCAACGTGGCCGAGCGCTTCGTCGAGCTGGGTCACTTTTACGCTGTCGCCGTCGCCCAGATAGAGGCCAACGGAGGCGATGTGGTGCTTCTTCGCCCAGGACAGCAGCGTTTTGTTTGCCGTTCCCGCCAGCGCGCCGGTGATGATGTCAATCTGATCGGCAGGCGTAACGCGCAGGCCGTTTTTCTTCGTGACCGGGAGGTTCAGCCCTTTCATCAGTTCGTCCACCACGCAGCCGCCGCCGTGGACAATCACCAGCGGACGTTGGTGCGACTCGCGATAGTTAACCAGCGCGGTAAACAGGCGCTCCAGCGCTTCTTCGCTGTCCAGCAGAACGCCGCCGAGTTTGATAATTAATGGATTCATCATCACACCTTAAATAAGAGACTGCGTTTCCGCGAAGCCAAAACGAATATTCGCGCACTGCATCGCCTGGGCGGCAGCACCTTTGAGTAAGTTATCTTCTGCGGCGACCACAATCAGGTGTTCGCCCTGCACCGCAAAACCGATATCGCAGAACGGCAGGCCGACCACGTTTTTCAGCGCCGGAACGCCTTTGTCATACAGACGCACCAGCGGTTTATCCGCATACGCCAGGGTGAAGGCTTCGCTCACCTGGTCTTTGGTCACGCCCGGTTTCAGGCGGCAGGTAATGGTTTCAAGGATCCCGCGCGGGAAGCTGCCGAGATGCGGCGTGAAAATCACGTCCGCACCCAGATGGGTCGTGATTTCAGGGTGGTGACGGTGGTTAAACACGCCGTACGGCTGAAGGCTCACTTCGCAGAAGCTGTTAGAGATAGCGGCCTTGCGCCCTGCCCCGCTCACGCCGCTGGTGGCGTTGATCACCGGCCACTGGTTCAGATCCAGCAGTCCCGCGTCGATCAATGGCTTCAGTGAAAGCTGTGCGGCGGTCGGGTAGCAGCCCGGCACGGCAATCAGGTTCGCTTCTTTGAGTTTATCCGCGCTCCACTCGGCGAGGCCGTAGACCGCTTTTTCAAGCAGGTCATGATGCTGATGAGTGAAACCGTAGTATTTTTCGTAAAACGCGCCGTCGTTAACGCGGAACGCGCCGGAGAGGTCGAACACCACGCAGCCCGCAGCCAGGAATTGCGGTGCCAGGTCGTGGCTGACTTCATGGGCGGTGGCTAAAAACACCACGTCAACGCCGTCGGTGAACTCGCGGATATCGGACATCGGCTGCAAAGGCAGGTCGACGATGCCCTTTAGCTGAGGATGCAAATCGGAAATTAACTTTCCTGCATCATTGCTTTGCGCTGACACGGTCAAAGCGGTTATGGTCATATGTGGATGGCGATTCACGTAGCTTACTAGCTCTGCGCCCGCATAACCGCTAGCGCCTACAATCAGCGTATTCAACATCGGGTTCCTTTATGCTCAACGTTAATGTATTTTTATTCACATTTATTGCATGAATATTGATACTATCACGACCTAAGGTGTGTCAACAATGAAAATGAACTTACCGCCATTTATCGAGATTTACCGCGCCCTGATCGCCACCCCGTCCATCAGCGCAACCGAAGAAGCGCTGGATCAGAGCAATGAGTCTTTAATCAATCTGCTGGCGGGCTGGTTTAGCGATCTTGGGTTCAACGTTGAGGTTCAGCCCGTTCCCGGAACACGTCATAAATTTAACCTGCTTGCCAGCACCGGCACCGGCACCGGCGCGGGCGGGCTGCTGCTGGCCGGTCATACCGACACCGTTCCCTTTGATGACGGCCGCTGGACGCGCGATCCCTTCACCCTGACCGAGCACGACAACAAGCTCTACGGGCTGGGCACGGCGGACATGAAAGGCTTCTTCGCCTTTATCCTCGACGCGCTGCGCGACGTGGATGTGAAAACGCTCAAAAAGCCGCTCTATATTCTGGCCACCGCCGATGAAGAGACCAGCATGGCGGGCGCGCGTTACTTCTCTGAAAACACCTCGATTCGCCCGGATTGCGCCATTATCGGTGAGCCAACGTCGTTACAGCCGATTCGCGCCCATAAGGGCCACATCTCAACGGCGGTGCGCGTGCTGGGCCAGTCCGGTCATTCGAGCGACCCGGCGCGCGGCGTGAACGCCATTGAGCTGATGCATGACGCCATTGGTCGCATCATGACCCTGCGCGACGATTTAAAAGAGCGTTATCACTACGACGCCTTCACCGTGCCGTATCCCACGCTGAACCTCGGCAGCCTGCACGGGGGCGATGCCTCTAACCGTATCTGCGCCTGCTGCGAACTGCACATGGATATTCGCCCATTGCCGGGCATGACGCTGAGCGATCTCGACGGCTTGCTGAATGAAGCGCTGGCCCCGGTGAGCGAGCGCTGGCCGGGCCGCCTGACGGTATCCGAGCTGCATCCGCCGATCCCGGGCTACGAATGTCCGCCGGATCATCAGCTGGTGGAAGTGGTGGAAAAACTACTCGGCGAGAAAACCGACGTGGTGAACTACTGCACCGAAGCGCCGTTTATTCAGACCCTGTGCCCGACGCTGGTGCTTGGCCCTGGCTCCATCAATCAGGCACATCAGCCGGATGAATATCTCGAAACCCGCTTTATCAAGCCTACCCGCGAGCTGATTACCCAGGTCGTGCATCACTTCTGCTGGCATTAAAAACTACCCCTCACCCTAACCCTCTCCCCAAAGGGAGAGGGAATTTGAACACCCTCTCCCCTTTGGGGAGAGGGCAGGGTGAGGGGAAAAATCCCGCGATCTCCATCACATTCCCATAAGCATCTCTTATCTGACGCGAAGCGAATTAAATTTCGTAAATTGCCCGCATTTATTCGTTTGCTGAACCGTTTTCGCAGCAATTGACGACGGGGGTTTTACGTGGCTTTATAAAGGGAGATGACAAAATAATGTCCAACAGATTTTCGACTGGGCATAAACAAAAATGATGGGGTGACTGGGTTTTTATGAACGAACAATATTCCGCGTTGCGTAGTAATGTCAGTATGCTCGGCAAAGTGCTTGGAGATACCATCAAAGATGCGCTGGGGGAAAATATCCTCGACCGCGTTGAAACCATCCGCAAGCTGTCCAAATCCTCCCGTGCAGGAAACGAAGCCAACCGTCAGGAGCTGCTCACCACCTTGCAGAACCTGTCTAACGACGAGCTGCTGCCCGTTGCCCGCGCGTTCAGCCAGTTCCTGAATCTGGCCAACACCGCCGAGCAATACCACAGTATTTCGCCGAAAGGCGAAGCGGCCAGCAACCCGGAAGTGATTGCCAGTACGCTCAGAAAACTCAAAGACCAGCCCGACCTTAACGAAGCGATTATCAAGCAAGCGGTAGAGTCTCTCTCGCTGGAGCTGGTGTTGACCGCTCACCCGACCGAAATCACCCGTCGTACCCTGATCCACAAAATGGTGGAAGTGAATAACTGCCTCAAGCAGCTGGATAACAAAGACATTGCCGACTACGAACGTAACCAGCTGATGCGCCGTCTGCGCCAGCTGATTGCCCAGTCCTGGCATACCGATGAAATTCGTAAACATCGCCCAAGCCCGGTAGACGAAGCCAAATGGGGCTTTGCGGTGGTGGAAAATAGCCTGTGGGAAGGTGTCCCGAACTACCTGCGCGAGCTGAACGAACAGCTGGAAGCGAACCTGGGCTACCGCCTGCCGGTAGATTTTGTGCCGGTGCGTTTCACCTCCTGGATGGGCGGTGACCGCGACGGGAACCCGAACGTGACGGCGGAAATCACCCGCCACGTCCTGCTGCTGAGCCGCTGGAAAGCCACCGACCTGTTCCTGAAGGATATTCAGGTACTGATCTCCGAGCTGTCGATGGTAGAAGCCACGCCGGAGCTGCGCGAGCTGGCCGGTGAAGAGGGCGCGAGCGAGCCGTACCGTTATCTGATGAAAAAACTGCGCGGCCAGCTGATGGCGACGCAGTCCTGGCTGGAGGCGCGCCTGAAAGGCCAGCGCCTGCCAAAACCGGAAGGTCTGCTGAGCCAGAACGAACAGCTGTGGGACCCGCTCTACGCCTGCTATAAATCACTGCAAGCCTGCGGAATGGGCATTATCGCCAACGGCGAACTGCTCGATACCCTGCGCCGCGTGAAGTGTTTCGGCGTGCCGCTGGTGCGTATCGACGTGCGTCAGGAAAGCACCCGCCACACCGAAGCGCTGGGCGAAATGACCCGCTACCTCGGCATCGGCGACTACGAAAGCTGGTCAGAAGCCGACAAACAGGCCTTCCTGATCCGCGAACTGAACTCCAAACGCCCTCTGCTGCCGCGCAACTGGGAGCCGAGCAACGAAACCCGCGAAGTGCTGAACACCTGCAAAGCGATCGTTGATGCACCGAAAGGATCGGTGGCCGCCTATGTGATCTCCATGGCGAAGACCCCGTCCGACGTGCTGGGCGTTCACCTGCTGCTGAAAGAGGCAGGCATCGACTACGCGCTACCCGTCGCCCCGCTGTTTGAAACGCTCGACGACCTTAACAACGCCAACGACGTCATGACCCAGCTGCTGAACATCGACTGGTATCGCGGCTTTATTCAGGGCAAACAGATGGTGATGATTGGCTATTCCGACTCCGCAAAAGACGCGGGCGTGATGGCGGCATCCTGGGCGCAGTATCAGGCGCAGGACGCACTGATCAAAACCTGCGAGAAAGCCGGCATTGAGCTGACGCTGTTCCACGGACGCGGTGGCTCGATTGGTCGCGGCGGCGCCCCGGCTCACGCGGCACTGCTTTCCCAGCCGCCGGGCAGCCTGAAGGGTGGCCTGCGCGTGACCGAGCAGGGCGAGATGATCCGCTTTAAGTACGGTCTGCCGGAAGTGACCATCAGCAGCCTGTCGCTCTATACCAGCGCGATCCTGGAAGCGAACCTGCTGCCGCCGCCAGAGCCAAAAGAGTCCTGGTGCCGCATCATGGACGAGCTGTCCGATATTTCCTGCGACCTGTACCGCGGCTACGTGCGTGAGAACAACGATTTCGTCCCTTACTTCCGCTCGGCCACGCCGGAGCAGGAGCTGGGCAAACTGCCTCTGGGCTCGCGCCCGGCGAAACGTCGTCCGACCGGTGGCGTAGAGTCTCTGCGCGCTATTCCGTGGATCTTCGCCTGGACGCAAAACCGCCTGATGCTGCCAGCCTGGCTGGGTGCCGGTGCGGCGCTGCAAAAAGTGGTGGAAGATGGCAAACAGAGCGAGCTTGAAACCATGTGTCGCGACTGGCCGTTCTTCTCTACCCGTCTGGGAATGCTGGAGATGGTCTTCTCGAAAGCCGACCTGTGGCTGGCGGAATACTACGATCAGCGTCTGGTGAAACCCGAGCTGTGGGCGCTGGGTAAAGAGCTGCGCGAGCTGCTGGAAGGCGACATCAAGGTGGTGCTCGATATCGCTAACGATTCCCACCTGATGGAAGATCTGCCGTGGATTGCCGAGTCAATCCAGCTGCGTAACATCTACACCGACCCGCTGAACGTGTTGCAGGCCGAACTGCTGCACCGTTCACGTCAGGCGGAAGAAGAAGGCAAAGAGCCGGACCCACGCGTTGAACAGGCGCTGATGGTGACGATTGCAGGCGTTGCGGCAGGTATGCGTAACACCGGCTAATCGACTCGTGTAAGTAAATCGCGTAAATAAAAATCCCCGCATCAGCGGGGATTTTTTTGCCCGTAGGCCGGGTAAGCGTGAGCGCCACCCGGCATATGGGTTACTTCACGTCAAAGCGATCCAAATCCATCACTTTCGCCCAGGCCGCAACGAAGTCTTTAACGAACTTCTCGCTGCCATCGCTGCTGCCGTAAACTTCGGCCAGCGCGCGCAGAACGGCGTTGGAACCAAACACCAGGTCGACGCGGCTTGCGGTGTATTTCTCTTCACCCGTCACGCGATCGGTACCGGTAAACAGCTCGTTAGAGTCGTCGGCCGCTTTCCACTGGGTGTTCATATCCAGCAGGTTCACGAAGAAGTCGTTGCTCAATACGCCTTCGCGATCGGTGAATACGCCCTTCTTGCTGCCGTCAAAGTTAGCGCCCAGCACGCGCAGGCCACCTACCAGCGCCGTCATTTCAGGTGCGGTCAGGGTCAGCTGCTGTGCTTTGTCGATCAGCAGAGATTCGGTCGTCGCCACGTCAACCTGCGCGCGATAGTTGCGGAAACCGTCGGCAATTGGCTCCAGCAGATTGAACATGTCGATATCCGTCTGGTCCTGGCGCGCATCCACGCGGCCCGGCGTAAACGGTACGGTGATGTTCACACCTGCGGCTTTCGCGGCTTTCTCAACGCCCACCACGCCCGCCAGGACGATAATATCGGCCAGCGACGCTTTATGCGCAGACTTATAAATGCCCTCAAGCACAGGCAACACGCGTGCGGCTACGGCGTTCACGTCCCAGCTACGCTGCGGTGCCAGCGCCAGACGCGCGCCGTTTGCACCACCGCGCTTGTCGCCACCGCGGAAGGTAGACGCCGACGCCCAGGCAACGGACACCAGCTCAGAAACGCTCAGACCAGAAGCGGCAATCTCGACCTTCAGGCTTTCGATATCTTCAGTGGTTGGACGGAAGAACGGATACGGCAGCGGATCTTGCCAGATCAGCTCTTCTTTTGGCACTTCCGGCCCCATGTAGCGGGAAATCGGCCCCATATCCCGATGCGTCAGTTTGAACCACGCGCGGGCGAAGGCTTCGTTGAAGGCCTGCGGATCGTTCAGGAAACGACGGGAGATTTTTTCGAACTCAGGGTCAAAACGCAGGGTCAGGTCGGTCACCAGCATGGTTGGTTTGCGTTTTTTCGACGGGTCGAACGGGTCTGGCATAATTTCAGGTGCATCCACCGCTTCAAACTGGATCGCGCCAGCCGGGCTGCGAGTCTGTACCCATTCATATTTGAACAGGTTCTCGAAGAAGTAGTTGCTCCACTGGGTCGGAGTTTGTGACCAGATCACTTCCAGACCGGAGGTGATCGTATCTGCACCAATACCTGTACCGTGGGTGCTTGCCCAGCCCAGGCCCTGCGCTTCGATAGGGGACGCTTCCGGGTCCGTCCCGACGTGCGTGGCTTCGCCTGCGCCGTGGGTTTTACCGAGAGTGTGACCGCCCGCAATCAGCGCAACGGTTTCTTCGTCATTCATACCCATGTTGCCAAAGGTGGCACGGATCGCCGCCGCCGCAGAGCGCGGGTCGCCGCTGGCGTTTGGCCCTTCCGGGTTAACGTAGATCAGCCCCATTTCTGTCGCGGACAGCGGGCGTTTCGCCAGGGATTCCGGATCGCGGTGGGTCAGCCAGGCTTTTTCATCGCCCCAGTTCACGTCCAGATCCGGTTCCCAGACGTCTTCACGACCGGCACCGAAACCAAAGGTGCGGAAGCTGGAGTTTTCCAGCGCCACGTTACCCGCAAGGATAAACAGGTCAGCCCAGGAAATTTTCTGGCCATATTTTTGCTTGATAGGCCACAGCAGACGACGCGCTTTATCCAGGCTGACGTTATCCGGCCAGGAGTTCAGCGGTGCAAAACGCTGTTGACCGCGCCCCGCGCCACCGCGACCGTCTGCGGAGCGATAGGTCCCCGCACCGTGCCATGCCATACGAATAAACAGACCCGCGTAGCTGCCCCAGTCGGCTGGCCACCACGGTTGAGAATCGGTTAACAGTGCTTTGAGATCGCCTTTGAGGGCAGAGTAGTCGAGCTTGCTAAATTCTTTGCGGTAGTCGAAGTCTTCACCCAGAGGGTTAGAACGATTGGAATGTTGGTTAAGTAAATCAACTCGAAGTTGCTTAGGCCACCAGTCGCGGCTGCCTGTTCCTGCGCCTGCACTCTGATCGTGACCGCCCTGATGGAACGGGCATTTTCCGAGTGATGTCGCGTTGTTGTTATCGTCTGACGTGCTCATCGTTGTGCTCCCTTTACAATTTTACCGTTACGATATATGCGCTCACAGATAAGGTATAGCTGGGATAACCCACAGATTCGATAGTTAATTCCGTTTAATTTCACTTAGAAAGTACGTGACTTTTATAACTCGAAAGCAGCATTGCTGAATTAGAAGGAAAATAAAACCCTTATAAATCAAAAAACCCTCCGAAGAGGGTTTTTTTCTTATGCGCCGGGCCTGACGCCGAGGGTGTGGCAGATGGCGTAACTCATCTCTGCGCGGTTCAGGGTGTAGAAGTGAAAATCCTTTACCCCTTCGCGACTTAGGATTTTCACCATGTCCATCGCAATGTTGGCGCCCACCAGCTTGCGGGTTTCCGGGTCGTCGTCCAGCCCTTCGTACATTTTGGACATCCACAGCGGGATACGCACGTTGGTCATGTCGGCAAATTTCTTCGCCTGTTTGAAGTTCGACACGGGCAGGATGCCGGGGATGATTTCGACGTCGATTCCCGCCGACACGCAGCGGTCGCGAAAGCGCAAATAGCTTTCAACATCAAAGAAGAACTGGGTAATGGCGCGGTTGGCTCCGGCCTCCACCTTACGCTTCAGGTTAAGCAGATCGGCCTGCGCGCTTTTCGCTTCCGGGTGAACTTCAGGGTAAGCGGCGACAGAGATATCAAAGTCGGCAACGTCTTTAAGCAGCGCGACCAGATCGGTGGCATACATGTCCGGCTTGCCGCTGCCCGGCGGCAGGTCGCCGCGCAGGGCCACGATATGACGAATACCGTTGTTCCAGTAATCCTGGGCAATCGTGCGCAGTTCGTCAGGGGTCGCATCAATACAGGTCAAATGCGGAGCCGCTTCCAGCCCGGTGCGATCCTTAATACCTTTAATAATGCTGTGCGTACGGTCACGCTCGCCGGAGTTCGCTCCGTAGGTCACGGAGACAAATTTAGGCTTCAGGCTGCTCAGGCGATCGATAGAGCTCCACAGGGTTTGCTCCATTTCACTGGTGCGCGGCGGGAAAAATTCAAAAGAGACATTAATCTGGCCGTTTACTTCGGCCAGGCTCTGATTCAGGGCTTCCCGCTGGTTGGCGTGAAAAAAGCTCATACCTTACCTCATCAATCGCGTGTCGTTGTTTGTTATGTTCGAACTTCTATACGTTTAGACGTCCAGATGTAAAAATGACGGAAAAGCGGTTTGGCGTCAACAGAAATAATCAACAATAACGGTGAGGATTGCTCAGGGAAGATGAGGGGAATTCATGATGAAGGGTGAGAGCCGTGGGATGCCCTCACCCTACCCCTCTCGCACAGGGAGAGGGAATAAGCGAAATTACAGCAGCTTAGCCAGGCGGTTGATATCCGACTGGATCGCTCCGGCGGTGACGTCGCGCCCCGCGCCCGGGCCACGGATCACCAGCGGGTTATCGCGATACCAGCGGCTTTCAATGGCGAAGACGTTATCGCACGGCAGCAGCGCCGCCAGCGGGTGTTCAGGACGCACGGCTTCGACGCCGACGCGCGCTTTACCGTTGGCCTCAAACCGCGCCACGTAGCGCAGCACCAGACCCATTTCACGCGCCGCTTCCAGGCGCTGTACCATCTGGTCGTTCAGCTCATCGCCATTCTCAAAGAAGTGATCGACCGACCCCTCTTCGCAGCCCGCAGGCACCAGCGACTCCACGCGCACCTGGCCTGGCTCGATATCGTAGCCCGCCTCGCGCGCCAGGATCACCAGCTTACGCATCACGTCTTTACCGGCGAGGTCAACGCGCGGATCTGGCTCGGTTAAGCCCTGCTGCCACGCCTGATCCACCAGGTCGGTAAACGGTACGGTGCCGTCAAACTGCAAGAACAGCCACGAAAGCGTGCCGGAGAAGATACCGCTCAGCGCCAGAATGCTGTCGCCGCTTTCAATCAGATCGCGAACGGTGTGGTTAACCGGCAAGCCCGCGCCGACCGTGGCGTTATAGAGCCAGTGGCGACCGGTTTTCTCGAACGCGTCGTGGATTTGACGATATTTGTCGGTGCTGCTCGCCCCGGCCAGCTTGTTGGCGCTGATAACGTGGAAACCGTGGCTGGCGAAATCAAGATACTGATCGGCAAGCTGCTCGCTGGCGGTCACGTCCAGCACCACCAGATCGTCGTACGGGTGCGCGCGCATCCACAGGAACAGCGACTCTTCATCCTGCTCAACCGCTTCATCATTAAAGAAGGCTAATGCGCGGCTCGCGTCCAGCCCGTCGTAGTTCAGCAGGCTGCGGCGGCTATCTACCACACCCGCCAGGATAAATTCGAAGCCGGTGCGCGCCGACAGCGTGGTTTGCTCGCGGGCAAACAGCTCCAGCCAGCGGGAGCCGATATTGCCTTTGCCGAACAGCACCAGGCCGATGCGTTTTTCCGCGCGGAAGAGCATGGTGTGCAGCCCCTGGATCAGGCTTTCGGTTGGCCCTTTACGCAGTACCGCC
This sequence comes from Enterobacter sp. 186315, assembly GCF_053290175.1. Classification (NCBI taxonomy): domain Bacteria; kingdom Pseudomonadati; phylum Pseudomonadota; class Gammaproteobacteria; order Enterobacterales; family Enterobacteriaceae; genus Enterobacter; species Enterobacter sp. 186315. The sequence continues at coordinate 20,531 of NZ_JBPTTK010000028.1, forward strand.
ACCAGGCTAATGCCCTCTTCGGACTGCCAGGTAAACTCGACCGGCTGGCCTTTCAGCTGTTGCCAGAAACGGTGGCAGTGCAGCGGATTACGGGTCACGCCCGCGCCCACCATCGCCACCAGCGCCAGCCCCTGACGCAGACGAAGCTCGCCCGGCAGGCCCGCTTCGTCGAGAATTTTCAGCGCGCTGTCCGCCACTTCGGCGGTATAGCAGAATTGCAGCAGCTGACGATCGTTATGCACGCCAACCGCTAACGGACGCACCTGAGCGCGTTTCAGGACGAGGTCGATCTCTTTATGGGCGAGCTTAAAGTCCTGTCCCGCAGGCACCTGAAACTCAATCAGGCAGATATCGTCGTGGCTGGTGACGATACGCGCCCCCGTGCCGGAGGCCAGCACGCGCTCAATGCGGGTAGAGCCTTGATCCGGGGTGTAGCTACAGCGCAGTTGCAGGTCAATATCGCTGCCGGACACCGGCTGTAAGGTACGCGCATGCAGAACCGGCGCGGCAAGACGGGCCAGCTCGCTGGCTTCATCCAGACGCAGCAGCGGCAGCAGGCAGGCATCTTTCACTTTGCGCGGGTCGGCGCTGTAAACGCCCGCCACGTCGCTCCAGATGGTGACGCGGGACACGCCCGCCAGCGCGCCGATTTGCGTTGCGGAATAGTCAGAACCGTTACGGCCCAGCAGCACGGTTTCACCCGCGTTGCTGCGGCTGATAAAGCCGGTGACGACAATACGTTTGCCCGGATGCTGCACCAGCAGCTGTTGCAGCAGCGGATAAGAGAGGCCTTCATCCACCTGCGGCTGCGCCGCGCGTTCGGCGCGCAGGAAATCACGCGCGTCGAGCCAGGCGGCCTCAAGCCCCTGATGTTGCAGAACGGCCGCCATCAGACGTGCAGACCACACTTCACCGTGGCCCACCACTTCGGCATACACCGCGTCGGTAATGCCGCTGTCCAGCAGCGCCGCCAGGCGTTCGAGGTCGTGGGTAAAGGCCGAAATCAGGCCGTCTGCCACGTCCGGGGGCAGCAGGCCCGCAATCAGCTCGCTCTGGTAGCGGCGTAACGTTTGTTGAACCTGATGCGCAGAGAGGCGATCGGTCTGGCTCAGTTTCAGCCAGCTAATCAACTGGTTGGTGGTGCTGCCCGCCGCCGAGACAACCATCATGTCACCCGGCTGTGAATACTCGGTCATGATCCCTGCGACACGCAGGTAACACTTCACATCAGCAAGACTACTACCACCAAACTTGTGCAGCTGACGACCCTTCGCCCCTGCCTGCGCTATCACACTCATGATTACCCCTTGGCTGCGACCTGGAAGCCATTTTCCAGATCGGCAATTAAATCTTCAGAATCTTCAATACCGGTTGAAATACGCAGCAGCGTTTCAGAAATCCCGGCGGCGGCACGTGCTTCCGGTGCCATACCTGCGTGCGTCATGGTCGCGGCGTGGGAGATCAAGCTTTCGACCCCGCCTAAAGATTCCGCCAGCGTAAACAATGACAACCCGCTCAGGAAGCGACGCAGCGTTTGCTCGTCGCCATCCAGTTCAAAACTTAACATCGCCCCAAAACCCTTCTGCTGACGCGCGGCAATCTCGTGACCCTGGTTTTCCGGCAGCGACGGGTGATACAGCTTTTTCACCAGCGGCTGGGTTTTCAGGAAATCAACAATCGCCTGCGCGTTGCGCTGCGCCACTTCCATACGCGGCGACAGGGTGCGAATACCGCGCAGCAGCAGGTAGCTGTCAAACGCGCTGGCGGTCACGCCAATGTTATTCGCCCACCATGCCAGGTCAGTGGCAACGTCTGGATCTTTTGCAATCACTACGCCGGCCACCACGTCCGAGTGGCCGTTCAGATATTTAGTGCATGAATGCAATACCAGATCGGCACCCAGCGCCAGCGGGTTCTGAAGGGCCGGACTGAGGAAGGTATTATCCACTACACTTATCGCTCCCGCATCCCTTGCGAGCTGACAAATTTTCGCAATATCGACGACGCGCAACAATGGATTGCTTGGACTTTCCACCAACACCAGCTTCGGCTGCTCTGCCAGCGCCTGTTTCAGGGCCTGCTCATCATTTTGATCGACAAACAGCACCCGATAGCAGCCGCGCTTCGCCAGGCTATCGAACAGGCGATAGCTGCCGCCGTAGCAGTCGTGCGGTGCGACCAGCAGATCGCCAGGCTTCAGGAAGACGGTAGTAACCAGGTGGATCGCAGACATGCCGGTATTGGTCAACACCGCGCCAGCTCCGCCTTCCAGCTCCGCCAGCGCGCGCTGGGTCACGTCACGCGTAGGGTTGCCGCGACGGGAGTAGTCGTGCGCGCGGGGTTCATTAAATCCGGTGAAATTATAGGTACTGGAGAGATGAATCGGCGGGACAACACAGCCGTACTGCTCGTCATCATTCAATCCGCTACGCACTGCGATGGTGGCCTGTTTACGCGTCATGGTGAAGGCTTCCTGGCTTATTAGGTGAAAAGTCAGGCATCAGAGTAAACATTGAAAGTATGGACGTCAATACATCTGGACATCTAAACTTCTTTGCGTATAGATTGAGCAATGCGCAAATAGCCGTTAAAATTATATGCTTTAGTGCACGCCGCAGCGCCAATATCCGTGCCACGGTACTGTCTCTACGGTAAACTACGCAAGATTACGGTCAGAACCCCTCAACACGATATGCGGTTTTGCACCTTTAGATTAATGACTGAGAGGATTAAAGGTATCTCATGGCTGAATGGAGCGGCGAATATATCAGCCCATACGCTGAGCACGGTAAGAAGAGTGAGCAAGTAAAGAAAATTACGGTTTCCATTCCTCTGAAGGTGTTGAAGATCCTCACCGATGAACGTACGCGTCGTCAGGTGAACAACCTGCGCCACGCGACCAACAGCGAACTGCTGTGCGAAGCGTTTTTACACGCGTTTACCGGCCAACCGTTACCGAACGATGAAGACCTGCGTAAAGAACGCAGCGATGAAATCCCGGAAGAGGCAAAAGTGATTATGCGTGAGCTGGGTATCGACCCGGATACGTGGGAATACTGATTTGCGGATACAAAAAAGGCACCTTTCGGTGCCTTTTTTTCGGGAAACTTATTTAGCGCCCGGGATGCTGAAACGCTTGTTGAAGCGGTCAACACGGCCACCGGTTGCAACATCACGCTGCTTACCAGTGTAGAACGGGTGGCACTGGCCGCACACGTCCAGGTTCAGATCGTGACCTACGGTAGAGCGGATCTGGATAGAGTTACCGCAAGAACAGTTTGCAGTAATCATTTCGTATTTAGGGTGAATATCTTTTTTCATGGGAGAACCTCAGTAAAGGCCGCGTCGCTCTTCCAGCCCTAACGCCAGACACCACGCGATGTTGAATGTAAGTTCTTTGGCGTAAATAACACCAAAGGCGGCGAATCATACAGAATTTAACCAACGTATGCAAACTGATCCGCACGCCGCTTTTACTAATGTGTATACTAACGCGCCACTTTTCAAGTCAGGAAGATTCGATGCCCGTCGCTCACGTTGCCCTGCCCGTTCCGCTTCCCCGCACCTTTGACTATCTGCTGCCCGACAGCATGAGTGCCAAAGCGGGCTGTCGCGTGACCGTGCCCTTCGGCAAACAGCAGCGCGTGGGGATTGTCGTTTCCGTCAGTGAGAAAAGCGAACTGCCGCTCAACGAGCTGAAATCGGTCGTGGAGGTGTTGGACACCGACCCCGTGTTCTCCACCAGTACCTGGCGGCTGTTACTGTGGGCGGCGGATTACTATCATCATCCGATTGGCGACGTGCTGTTTCACGCGCTGCCGATTTTACTGCGTCAGGGCAAGAGCGCCAGCCATGCGCCGATGTGGTACTGGTTTGCCACCGAACAGGGGCAGGCGGTGGACATCAACACGCTTAAGCGCTCCCCTAAGCAACAGCAGGCGCTGGCGGCGCTGCGTCAGGGCCATATCTGGCGGCATCAGGTTGAAGATCTGGAATTTAACGACGCGGCGCTTCAGGGGCTGCGCAAAAAAGGGCTGAGCGAGCTCGCCAGCGAAGCGCCCGCCCTTTATGACTGGCGCGACGGTTTTTCCGTTTCCGGCGATCGTCTGCGCCTGAACACCGAACAGGCCACCGCCGTGGGGGCGATTCATAGCGCGTCCGATCGTTTCTCTGCCTGGCTGCTGGCGGGCGTGACCGGCTCGGGTAAAACCGAAGTCTATCTTAGCGTGCTGGAAAACGTGCTCGCTCAGGGCAAGCAGGCGCTGGTGATGGTGCCGGAAATCGGCCTGACCCCGCAAACCATCGCCCGTTTTCGCGAGCGATTTAACGCCCCGGTTGAGGTGCTGCACTCTGGCCTGAACGACAGTGAGCGCCTCAGCGCCTGGCTTAAGGCGAAAAACGGCGAGGCGGCGATTGTGATCGGCACGCGTTCGTCGCTGTTCACGCCGTTTAAAAATCTCGGCGTGATCGTAATAGATGAAGAGCACGACAGCTCCTATAAACAGCAGGAAGGCTGGCGCTACCACGCTCGCGACCTGGCGGTGTATCGCGCCCACAGCGAACAGATCCCGATTATTCTTGGCTCCGCCACGCCTGCGCTCGAAACGCTGCACAACGTGCGCCAGCGTAAATACCATATGCTGCGCCTAACGCGTCGTGCGGGAAATGCTCGCCCCGCCACGCAGCACGTGCTCGATTTAAAAGGCCAGCAGGTGCAGGCCGGGCTGGCCCCTGCCCTGATTACCCGAATGCGCCAGCATTTGCAGGCCGGGAATCAGGTGATCCTGTTCCTTAACCGCCGTGGATTTGCCCCGGCGCTGCTGTGTCACGACTGCGGATGGATAGCGGAGTGCCCGCGCTGCGACCATTACTACACGCTTCACCAGGCACAGCGCCATCTGCGCTGCCACCACTGCGACAGCCAGCGGGCTATCCCCCGCCAGTGCCCGTCGTGCGGCTCTACCCATTTAGTGCCGGTGGGGCTAGGAACGGAGCAGCTTGAGCAGGCGCTGGGGCCGTTTTTCCCCGACGTGCCGATTTCACGTATCGATCGCGACACCACCAGCCGTAAAGGGGCGCTGGAGCAGCAGCTTGCCGAAGTGCATCGCGGCGGCGCGCGCATCCTGATTGGCACCCAGATGCTGGCGAAAGGGCACCACTTCCCGGACGTCACGCTGGTGGCCCTGCTGGACGTCGACGGCGCGCTGTTCTCTGCCGATTTTCGCTCCGCAGAACGCTTTGCCCAGCTCTATACCCAGGTCGCAGGCCGCGCCGGACGCGCCGGAAAGCAGGGCGAAGTGGTGCTGCAAACCCACCATCCTGAACATCCGCTTCTGCAAACCCTGCTGCATAAAGGCTATGACGCCTTCGCGGAGCAGGCGCTGGCCGAGCGTCAGACCATGCAGCTGCCGCCCTGGACCAGCCACGTCATCATTCGCGCGGAAGATCATAACAACCAGCAGGCGCCGCTTTTCCTGCAACAGCTGAGAAACCTGTTGCAGGCCAGCCCGATGGTGGATAACCAGCTGTGGATTTTAGGCCCGGTCCCGGCGCTTGCCCCTAAGCGCGGCGGACGTTTCCGCTGGCAAATCCTGCTACAGCACCCGTCGCGTATACGGTTACAGCACATCGTCAGCGGTACGCTCGCGCTGATCAACACCCTGCCGGAAGCGCGCAAGGTGAAGTGGGTTCTTGATGTTGATCCCATTGAAGGCTAAGGCGAAGATGCGATAAGGATCGAAAAAATTTAACGTCCCTCACACTTTTTATGAAAATTCTGTAACCGCTCTCATAAACTATCTGTAAAAATGGTGCGTCAGAAGTTCGGTGTTTACGCGAGGAGAAGACGTTGAAGTCCAGGAAAGAGGTTGCCACGGCGACCATGAAAGACGTTGCCCAGAAAGCCCAGGTCTCTACGGCAACCGTGTCCCGCGCATTGATGAACCCGGACAAAGTCTCCCAGGCCACCCGTAACCGGGTCGAGCAGGCGGCGATTGAGGTCGGCTATTTCCCTCAGGCGATGGGGCGTAACGTAAAACGCAATGAGTCACGCACGATCCTGGTGATTGTGCCGGACATTTGCGATCCCTTCTTCAGCGAAATCATTCGCGGCATCGAAGTCACCGCCGCCGAACAGGGCTACCTGGTATTGATTGGCGACTGCGCCCATCAGAATCAGCAGGAAAAAACCTTCATCGACCTCATCATCACCAAGCAAATTGACGGCATGCTGCTGCTCGGCTCTCGTCTGCCGTTTGATGCCAGCATCGAAGAGCAGCGCAACTTACCGCCGATGGTGATGGCGAACGAATTTGCGCCGGAGCTGGAGCTGCCGACGGTCCATATCGACAACCTGACCGCCGCCTTTAACGCGGTAAACTATCTTCAGGAGCTGGGCCACAAGCGCATTGGCTGTATTGCCGGGCCGGAAGAGATGCCGCTGTGCCACTACCGCTTGCAGGGCTACGTTCAGGCGCTGCGCCGTACCGGGGCAACGGTCGACCCTCACTATATTGCGCGCGGTGATTTCACCTTTGAAGCGGGTGCGCTGGCGCTGGAGAAACTGCTGGCGCTGCCGGAGCCGCCAACGGCGGTGTTCTGTCACAGCGACGTAATGGCGCTCGGCGCGCTGTCTTATGCCAAACGCCGCGGCCTGCGGGTGCCAAAAGATTTGTCGATTATTGGATTCGATAATATTTCTCTGTCTGAATTTTGCGATCCACCTCTCTCTACCGTTGCCCAACCGCGCTACGAAATCGGCCGCGAGGCTATGCTTTTGCTACTGGATCAGCTGCATGGTCAAACGGTTAGCAGCGGCTCACGTTTGCTGGACTGCGAACTGATTGTTCGCGGCTCTACCCAGGCATTGACTTAAAGTAAACGCCTTTACAACACCCTTATCTGGTCAAAGCCCCGCCGCTTAAGTAACATGGCGGGCTGACGAACGAATGAATACAGCGAAACGATAGTGGCACAACGAGATTATGTACGTCGCGGCCAGCCGGCACCTTCGCGACGCAAAAAGAGTAGCTCAAGGAATAAGCAACGAAACCTGCCTGCTGTCTCCCCGGCAATGGTCGCTATTGCCGCAGCTGTGCTGGTGGCCTTCATCGGTGGCCTGTACTTTATTACACATCATAAGAAAGAAGAGTCCGAGGCGCTGCAAGGCAACAAAGTTGCCGGGAATGGCTTGCCGCCGAAACCTGAAGAGCGCTGGCGCTACATTAAAGAGCTTGAGAGCCGTCAGCCTGGCGTGCGCGCCCCTACCGAGCCCTCTGCCGGTGGTGAAGTGAAAAATGCCGATCAGCTGACAAACGAACAGCGCCAGCTTCTGGCACAGATGCAGGCCGATATGCGCCAGCAGCCTACGCAGCTCAACGAAGTGCCGTGGAACGAGCAAACGCCCGCACAGCGTCAGCAGACGCTTCAGTTGCAGCGCCAGCGCCAGGCACAAATTCAGCAGCAACAGCAGCAGCAGCAGTGGTCGCAAACGCAGCCGGTACAGCAACAGCCCCGCACGCAGCCGCGCGTAGCGGAGCAGCCTTACCAGCAGCCGCAGCAGCAAACGCGCACGGCGCAAACGCAGCCGGTTCAGCAGCCGAAAGCGCAGCCGCAGAAACAGGCGGCCCAGCCGTATCAGGATCTGCTGCAAACGCCAGCGCATACCGCAGCGGCACAGCCAAAGACCCAGCAGGCCGCACCGGTGACCAAAGAAACCGAGGCGCCAAAACAGACGGCAGAGAAAAAAGACGAGCGTCGCTGGATGGTACAGTGCGGCTCGTTTAAAGGCGCAGAGCAGGCCGAAACGGTGCGTGCTCAGCTGGCGTTTGAAGGGTTTGATTCACGCATTACCACCAACAACGGCTGGAATCGCGTGGTAATTGGCCCGGTCAAAGGCAAAGAAAATGCCGACGGAACGATCTCCCGTCTGAAGGTAGCGGGTCACACAAACTGCATTCGACTCGCCTCCGGGGGTTGAAACCCCCAAAATCCCCCCCATCTATCTTTCTATTCAGCCCTGAGCACTGGCTCAGGGCTTCTGTTTCCCGAATCTGTAACCAGGGGGTCTGCTCGTGACAACAATAGTAAGTGTACGCCGTAACGGCCAGGTGGTGATTGCCGGTGATGGCCAGGCCACGCTGGGTAATACCGTCATGAAAGGCAACGTGAAGAAAGTGCGTCGTTTATACAACGATAAAGTGATCGCCGGTTTCGCGGGCGGTACGGCTGATGCCTTCACGCTGTTTGAACTTTTTGAACGTAAGCTGGAAATGCACCAGGGTCATCTGGTGAAAGCCGCCGTTGAGCTGGCAAAAGACTGGCGTACCGACCGGATGCTGCGCAAGCTTGAAGCGCTGCTGGCGGTTGCCGATGAAACGGCCTCGCTGATTATCACCGGTAACGGTGACGTCATTCAGCCAGAAAACGACCTGATTGCTATCGGCTCTGGTGGCCCATACGCCCAGGCCGCTGCCCGTGCTCTGTTGGAAAATACCGACATGAACGCGCGCGATATCGCTGTGAAGGCGTTGGATATTGCAGGTGATATCTGCATCTATACCAACCATAACCACACCATCGAAGAATTACCGTCTAAAGCGTAAGGATCTCCAATGTCTGAAATGACCCCACGCGAAATTGTCAGCGAACTGAACAAACACATTATCGGCCAGGATAACGCCAAGCGTTCCGTGGCGATCGCCCTGCGTAACCGCTGGCGCCGTATGCAGCTCGACGAAGAGCTGCGTCACGAAGTGACCCCGAAAAACATTCTGATGATCGGCCCGACCGGCGTCGGTAAAACCGAAATTGCCCGTCGTCTGGCGAAGCTTGCCAACGCGCCGTTCATCAAAGTTGAAGCCACCAAGTTCACCGAAGTGGGCTATGTAGGTAAAGAAGTGGATTCTATCATCCGCGATCTGACCGACTCTGCCATCAAAATGGTGCGCGTTCAGGCTATCGAGAAAAATCGCTATCGCGCCGAAGAGATGGCCGAAGAGCGCATTCTCGACGTGCTGATCCCACCGGCGAAAAACAACTGGGGCCAGGCTGAACAGCAGGCCGAGCCGTCTGCCGCGCGTCAGGCATTCCGCAAAAAACTGCGCGAAGGCGAGCTGGACGACAAAGAGATTGAGATCGATCTCGCTGCCGCGCCAATGGGCGTTGAAATCATGGCGCCTCCAGGCATGGAAGAGATGACCAGCCAGTTGCAGTCCATGTTCCAGAACTTGGGCGGCCAGAAGCAGAAAGCGCGTAAGCTGAAAATCAAAGACGCGATGAAGCTGCTGATTGAAGAAGAAGCGGCGAAGCTGGTGAACCCGGAAGAGCTGAAACAGGACGCTATCGACGCCGTTGAGCAGCACGGGATCGTGTTTATCGACGAAATCGACAAGATCTGTAAGCGCGGCGGCAACACCTCAGGCCCGGACGTGTCCCGCGAAGGCGTACAGCGCGACCTGCTGCCGCTGGTTGAAGGCTGCACGGTTTCCACCAAGCACGGCATGGTAAGAACTGACCACATCCTGTTTATCGCCTCTGGCGCGTTCCAGGTTGCCAGCCCGTCTGACCTGATCCCGGAATTGCAGGGTCGTCTGCCAATCCGCGTTGAGTTGCAGGCGCTGACTACCGAAGATTTCGAACGCATACTGACCGAGCCAAACGCCTCTGCCACCGTGCAGTACAAAGCGCTGATGGCGACCGAGGGTGTGAACCTTGAGTTCACCGAAGACGGTATCAAACGCATCGCCCAGGCCGCATGGCAGGTGAACGAAACCACCGAGAACATCGGTGCGCGTCGTCTGCATACCGTGCTGGAACGCCTGGTTGAAGATATCTCTTACGATGCGAGCGACCTCAACGGTCAAAGCATTACCATTGACGCAGATTATGTGAGTAAGCATCTGGATGCGTTAGTGGCAGATGAAGATCTGAGCCGTTTTATCTTATAATCGCGGCTACTGCATTCTCATCACTGTTAATGGGGCTGAAAAGCCCCATTTTTATTGGCTAAATAACTATGACTGATATCAGCCGTACACAGGCGTGGCTCGAAAGTCTGCGTCCTAAAACACTCCCTCTGGCCTTTGCCGCGATTGTCGTAGGCACCGCCCTTGCCTGGTGGCAGGGTCATTTCGATCCGCTGGTCGCCGCCCTGGCGCTTGTCACCGCTGGCCTGCTGCAAATTCTCTCTAACCTCGCGAACGACTATGGCGATGCGGTAAAAGGCAGCGACAAGCCTGACCGTATCGGGCCGCTGCGCGGGATGCAGAAAGGGGTGATCACCCAGGCGCAGATGAAACGCGCGCTGATTATCACCGTCGCTCTGATTTGTCTTTCCGGCCTTGCGCTGGTGTCGGTGGCCTGTAAAACCCCCGCCGATTTCATTGGCTTTATGGTGCTTGGCCTGCTCGCCATTATCGCGGCCATCACCTATACGGTCGGGACGCGTCCGTACGGTTACATTGGTTTAGGTGATATATCCGTGCTGGTGTTCTTCGGCTGGCTGAGCGTGATGGGAAGCTGGTATCTACAGGCTCACACCCTCATCCCTGCCCTGTTCCTGCCTGCAACGGCGTGTGGTTTGCTGGCGACGGCGGTGCTGAACATCAACAACCTGCGCGATATCGACAGCGACCGTGAGAACGGGAAGAACACGCTGGCGGTGCGCCTGGGGCCGGTGAACGCGCGTCGCTATCACGCCTGCCTGCTGATGGGTGCGCTGGTGTGTCTGGCGCTGTTTAACCTGATTTCGCTGCACAGCCTGTGGGGCTGGCTGTTTATTCTGGCGGCTCCGCTGCTGGTGAAGCAGGCGCGTTATGTCATGAACGCGCTCAGCCCGGCCGCCATGCCGCCGATGCTCGAACGCACGGTAAAAGGGGCGCTGCTGACTAACCTGTTGTTTGTGATTGGAATTGTCTTAAGCCAGCACCTGACTTAACTGACAAATATCAATTAACAATTGATGATTTTGCAAACAATGCGTTTCGCGCGATATACTGAAATCACTCGCAGCAACAGAGCGTTAAGCCTATGAAATACGATACATCCGAACTTTGTGACATCTACCAGGAAGATGTCAACGTCGTTGAACCCCTGTTTTCCAACTTCGGAGGACGGTCGTCGTTTGGCGGACAAATTATTACGGTGAAATGTTTCGAGGATAACGGGTTGCTGTACGATCTGCTCGAACAGAACGGCCGTGGTCGTATCCTGCTGGTCGATGGCGGCGGCTCTACCCGTCGTGCGCTGATTGACGCCGACCTCGCTCGCCTCGCCGCCCAGAACGAATGGGAAGGCATTGTGGTGTACGGTTCAGTCCGCCAGGTTGATGACCTGGAAGAGCTGGATATCGGGATTCAGGCCATTGCGGCTATCCCGGCTGGCGCGGCGGGAGAAGGGATCGGCGAAAGCGATATTCGCGTCAATTTCGGCGGCGTGACCTTCTTCTCTGGCGACCACCTGTATGCCGACAATACCGGCATTATCCTTTCCGAAGATCCGCTGGATATCGAATAAAGCAAAAAGGCCATCTGCAAATCAGATGGCCTTTCGTTTTAGCGATCGTCACCTGACGCGTAATGCGTCACCCGCAGTTCAAACATGCCTTTGTTTTCCTCTGCCGCGATGCCCATTGTTGCACGTCGATCCGGATAGCTATCCACATAGCCCTCAAGTTCATCGCTCAAACGCTGAATGTCAGCTGGTGAAATATGGGTGAAATTAAGGGTGCTTATCTGCAAGCCGCTACCTTCATCGGTTCGACTTGTGAAGTACCACTCGGATGCCACTCTTGGCGCGTCCATAAGAGGCTTCGGCGTTAAGAGATAATATTTGAGAAGATTGCTTTGTGTGTACTGTTCGTCAGCAAAAGGCCGGGTGACAATTAGGCAAAAAAGCAGAGCCAGTAACAGGAGTGAAACAGTGATGACAGGAAGGCTATATTTCTTCAAATGAGTATCTCCCTAACACAATAAGGATCGTTTACCGGCTCGATTGTGCTCATAAATGCAGGTAAGTGCCCGGAGTAAGGCTCCAGTTTTGCATTTGTATCTATGGGATCAGGAAACAATAATGGAATAGCACCCCTGTTTTTTATCTCACCGACGGGACCGTAGTAATCCCAAATACGATACGCTTTTTCTTTGGGGCTGATTTGTAAAAAAGGCGTGTAGTCAGCGAAATCTACGGCCTGGCAAAAACCGAAAAGATTCGAGACTAAATCTTCAGCGCTGTATCCGCTGTCTGTGATGAGAACGTAGGGCCAGGAACCTTGTAGCGACTCAAACTGGTGGGAAGTGTTCATAAAAATCGATAAAGCGACACCTTTAAGAACATAATCACTTAAACCCCTACGAACCTGATAATGACGATATACTCCTGTCGTCGACTTTAATCCGAAGATGTTTTTAGACATGCTTTGGAAATATCGAACGTCGAACCACTCATTATCTCCTCCGCCAGGCATGGTCATCTGCTGCCATAAATGTTCAGCTCCGTCAGGATTAGCGTGCCCTAAATCGATCCACCCCAAATTTTCTGTATAGATAAGACCGTATCGAGAATTGCGGGTTATATATCTGTCAGAATTATCGATAATATCGCTTCGTCTTGTCATCTCGCATTCCTTGTGAGTATCAAGCGATAATATTCTCCATAAATAAAAAAGGCATCCCTTTAGGATGCCTTTTGTTCGGATTCGGAATTAAACCTCTTCCATACGCCCCAGCAGCGCCTGTAAACGATCCTGCCAGCCGTTCTGCTGTTCGCGCAGCTGGTGGTTTTCACGCTCCAGCTCTTCACGACCGTGCTGAGCAGTCTGTACTTCCTGCGCCAGCGAGTTGTTCTTTTCTTTCAGCTCTTCAATTTCCATTTGCAGCAGCGTGATGGTGTCAATCGCCTGCTGTACTTTCGATTCCAGTTTCTCAAACACTTCTAAAGACATGATCCTACCTCTCCTGAATTGCAAGGCGACGCTTTAACGTAAACGCGCGTAATTATAGTGCCGATTGTATGAAGCCCCGCCGCCCCTGTCCAGCGGCATGCCGCGCAGATTGCGGTTTGCAACACTTTTCGGCCTCATCCTGGTGCGTTCGCGTCATATACCCCGTAATTGTTAACATATGCGTTAATGAAATGATTCAGCTCACATTATCATTCTGATGCAAAAACGCGCTTTATGGCGCGAAAACGCTCATTTTATTGACACAGACCACACATTTTGATTTCGATATTTCTCGTTTTTGCTCGTTAACGATAAATTAACAGTATGTCTACACGACATCGTGGCTCGTCACGGGCTGCCACGCTAACAATAAATCATTCAATTTTCTTCAGGATTCCGATTATGAGTCAGACATCAACCTTAAAAGGCCAGTGCATCGCCGAGTTCCTTGGTACCGGGTTGTTGATATTTTTCGGAGTGGGCTGTGTCGCTGCACTAAAAGTGGCGGGTGCCAGTTTTGGTCAGTGGGAAATCAGTATTATCTGGGGTCTGGGCGTGGCAATGGCCATCTACCTGACCGCAGGGGTTTCCGGCGCACATCTTAACCCGGCGGTGACCATCGCGCTGTGGCTTTTCGCGTGCTTCGACAGACGCAAAGTGGCTCCCTTTATCATTTCGCAATTTGCCGGCGCCTTTTGCGCAGCGGCGTTAGTTTACGGGCTTTATTACAATCTTTTCATCGACTTCGAACAGACGCATCATATGGTGCGCGGCAGCGTCGAGAGTCTGGATCTGGCGGGTATCTTCTCAACCTATCCGAACCCGCATATCAATTTTGTGCAGGCGTTCGCAGTTGAAATGGTCATTACCGCTATTCTGATGGGCGTCATTATGGCGCTGGGTGATGACGGCAACGGCATCCCGCGCGGCCCGCTGGCACCGCTGCTGATTGGCCTGCTGATTGCCGTGATTGGTGCATCCATGGGCCCGTTAACCGGCTTTGCGATGAACCCGGCGCGTGATTTAGGGCCGAAAACCTTCGCCTTCTTTGCGGGCTGGGGCGACGTGGCCTTCACCGGTGGCAAAGACATCCCTTACTTCCTCGTGCCGCTGTTCGGGCCGATTGTAGGGGCAGCGCTGGGCGCATTTGGCTATCGCAAACTGATTTGTCGCCACTTACCGTGCGACACCTGTGTGGAAGAGGAGAAAGAAACGACTTCCGCCACGCAGCAAAAAGCTTCGCTGTAATCTGACTACGGGACAAAAACCATGACCGAAAAAAAATATATCGTTGCGCTCGACCAGGGCACCACCAGCTCCCGCGCTGTCGTGATGGATCATGACGCGAACATCGTCAGCGTGTCACAGCGCGAATTCGAACAAATCTATCCGCGTCCAGGCTGGGTAGAACACGACCCAATGGAGATCTGGGCGTCGCAAAGCTCCACGCTGGTCGAAGTGCTGGCGAAAGCCGATATCAGCTCCGACGAGATTGCCGCCATCGGTATCACCAACCAGCGTGAAACCACCGTGGTGTGGGAGCGCGAAACCGGTAAGCCGATTTACAACGCCATCGTCTGGCAGTGCCGCCGTACCGCGGAGATCTGCGAAAAGCTTAAGCGCGAAGGGATGGAAGATTACATCCGTAGCGCAACCGGTCTGGTGATTGACCCGTACTTCTCCGGCACCAAGGTGAAGTGGATCCTTGACCACGTAGAAGGCTCGCGCGAGCGTGCAAAACGCGGCGAGCTGCTGTTTGGCACCGTCGATACCTGGCTCATCTGGAAGATGACCCAGGGCCGCGTTCACGTCACCGACTACACCAACGCCTCGCGTACCATGCTGTTCAACATCAACACCCTGGAGTGGGATGACAAGATGCTGGACGCGCTGGATATCCCGCGCGCGATGCTGCCGGACGTGCGTAAATCGTCTGAAGTGTACGGCCAGACCAACATCGGCGGTAAAGGCGGCACGCGTATTCCTATCGCCGGGATTGCCGGTGACCAGCAGGCGGCGCTGTTCGGCCAGCTGTGCGTGAAGGAAGGGATGGCGAAAAACACCTACGGCACGGGCTGCTTTATGCTGATGAACACCGGCGAGAAAGCGGTGAAATCAGAAAACGGTCTGCTGACCACCATCGCCTGCGGCCCGCGCGGTGAAGTGAACTACGCGCTGGAAGGCGCGGTGTTTATGGCGGGGGCATCCATTCAGTGGCTGCGCGACGAGATGAAGCTTATCAGCGACGCGTTCGACTCCGAATATTTCGCCACCAAAGTGAAAGACACCAACGGTGTATACGTGGTGCCTGCGTTTACCGGCCTCGGCGCACCGTACTGGGATCCGTATGCCCGTGGCGCGATCTTCGGCCTGACGCGTGGGGTGAACTCGAACCACATCATCCGCGCCACTTTGGAATCTATCGCCTACCAGACCCGTGACGTGCTGGAAGCGATGCAGGCCGACTCCGGCATTCGCCTGCACGCCCTGCGCGTGGACGGCGGCGCAGTCGCCAACAACTTCCTGATGCAGTTCCAGTCCGACATTCTGGGCACCCGCGTGGAGCGTCCGGAAGTGCGCGAAGTCACGGCGCTGGGCGCGGCGTATCTGGCCGGTCTGGCGGTTGGTTTCTGGCAGAATCTGGACGAGCTTCAGGAAAAAGCGGTGATCGAACGTGAGTTCCGCCCGGGCATCGAAACCACCGAGCGTAACTACCGCTACAGCGGCTGGAAGAAGGCGGTGAAACGCGCCCTGGCGTGGGAAGAGCACGAAGAGTAATTGTCCTTAATCCCCTCTCCCCTGGGGAGAGGGTTAGGGTGAGGGGGGCTCCGCCCCGGGGGGGGGGGGGGGGGGGGGGGGGGGGGGGGGGGGGGGGGGGGGGGGGGGGGG
>NZ_JBPTTK010000029.1:0-33911 GCF_053290175.1 Enterobacter sp. 186315
CTTCAATATCATGCGCTGCAACTACCTGAGCATTGTAGTCCACGCGCTGGTTAGCGGTACGGGCGATGTTGGCGTCGGTCAGGAGCTTGCCTTTTACCTTGGCCGCTTCAATATCATGCGCTGCAACTACCTGAGCATTGTAATCAACATGCTGATTGACCGTACGCGCGCTATGTGCTGATGCCAGATCATCCTGGGTTGTTGTCATTGCGGGGCGATGCGACTCGCCTGAATAGACAGGTTTGACATCGCTCTGCGCCGCTTCGTGATAAGTGGCTGTTGCCTCACCACGAGCGTATTCCGTATGTTCCCCTTCACGGTAATCAGAAGTGAAATGCGTACCCTGAGCGTGGTCGTATTGATGAGCCTCACGCTGCGTTTCTGAATCCATGTTCTGCCATTCACTATGGCCTTCATCGAATGAAATGGATTTGTGCGTCAGGCCATCTACCAGATCGATAGCTTTGTTCAAATCCGCGTATGCAGCGGATGTGGTTGAGGCGATGATGACAGCCAGCAGCGTTTTGTTGAGTTTCATATTACCATCCAGATTAATCGTTAACTTTATAAGACGTGATGTCTAAATTAAATGTCTTGTTAATGAGGCTGGCTCTATGCATTGAGTCTTTTCATTCCAAGACATTGTTCAGGGCTTAAGAGAGTGCACGTGACTTTGCATTCAATGAGGATTTATTTTACTCAGCGAAGGAATCGAAACTTTGATCGTGACGGGCATCACATATTAGTAAAGTGTTTGACTAAACGTGCGATTAATGATCGGTTGTATCGATCATTTTCATTCGAAAACATAGGTTAAAACTATTAAATGTTGACATTAATTTACGGTGATAAAAAAGGGGAAGGCCGGTTACAGCCTCAGCGTTGACAAACTCAACCGCGTTTTTTTACGAGCAGGTCAACCGGAATGTCATATTCAAAAGGAACAGTGGGAAAAGCGGTTGGGTATAGTCATAAAGTGAACATTGATGAGTGAGTCGAATGCAGCAAAATCAAGTGTGGATTATTCACGTGCTACAGTCGGGCATCGGATGTAGCAAAATGAAACAACTTTCCGGCCTGTAATTTATAAAAAGATAAGAAAGGCTTATGAATCACCGCCGCGTTTTCTCATCCGAAAGGCTGAGATCATGTTGCAGAATATTACCTTTAGCTTGCCGGATAGCGGCATTTTACTAAGCTTAGTTTCACGCGACGCAGATAAAGGTACTAACCTTTCGTCGCCAGGTGAAAGAATCCTCTTTTACTGAATGCAGTATGATGACTAATGTTTCATATTCTGGAGGTTAGAGATGGCAAACCATCGTGGTGGTTCAGGTAATTTCGCAGAAGATCGTGACAGAGCATCAGAAGCAGGCCGTAAAGGTGGCCAGCACAGCGGGGGGAATTTCAAAAATGACCCACAGCGTGCATCTGAAGCTGGCAAGAAAGGGGGCAAAAACAGCCACGGCAGCAGCAACAGTAAGTAGTACGCCGGGTTGAGCCCTGCCGCCGGGATTCCCGGCGGTTTTTTTATGTCCGTAACGTTGAACTGTCATCAAAGGCATCGCACACTAGGGGATTGACCTTTGCTGCTGGTGCCCGATGTCCTCCTCTCGTTTCAAATTCTCCGTTAAACCTCAGGAAGCAATCCTGATTTTAATCACCATGTTCTGGGGCGGAACCTTCCTTGCCGTCCAGTATGCGGTGACGCTCAGCGATCCGTTCTTCTTTGTCGGGCTGCGCTTTGCGACGGCGGCCATTGCCGTGGCGCTGATCTCCCTCAAAACCCTGCGCGGACTCACGCTTAAAGAGCTGAAGGCCGGGGTCGCGATTGGCGTCGCAATTGCGATGGGCTACAGCCTGCAAACCTGGGGGCTACAGTCGATCTCCAGCAGTAAGTCTGCATTTATTACCGCGATGTATGTCCCGCTGGTGCCGCTTTTACAATGGCTGTGCCTGGGCAGAATGCCGGGGCTGATGTCCTGTATCGGCATTGTGCTGGCCTTTATCGGCCTGATTTTGCTTGCCGGGCCAGAAAACAACCTGCTGGCGCTCGGGCCGGGTGAAATCATTACCCTGGTAGGCGCGATCGCCATCGCGGCGGAAATTATCCTGATTAGCGCCTGGGCGGGCACTGTGGACGTTAAGCGCGTAACGGTCGTTCAGCTGGCCACCGCCTCGCTGGTGGCCTTCGCGGCAATGGTGCCTGCGGGCGAGTCCGTGCCCCCCATGTCAACCGGGCTGATTGTCGTCGCGCTGGGGCTGGGTATTTTTAGCGCCATTATTCAGGTCACCATGAACTGGGCGCAGCGCAGCGTGTCGCCAACCCGCGCCACGGTTATCTACACGGGTGAGCCGGTATGGGCCGGTATTTTCGGGCGACTGGCCGGGGAACGTCTTCCGCTGCTGGCACTGGTCGGCGCGGCGTTTATTGTCGCCGGGGTGCTGGTGAGCGAGCTTAAGCTCAGAAGAAAGAAAAAAGCGCTGCCGGAAAATGACAGCGCTGTAACCGATCAAGGATCCTGACGTATCGCATCGCCCTGCGGCTGCATCGTTACCCGGCGGCTCAGCAGGGCGTTGAGTAAAATCGCGCCAAAGGTCGCTGTGCCGATCCCGCCAACCGTGAACCCGCCCAGCGTCAGGGCGAAATCTCCCGCTCCCA
Organism: Enterobacter sp. 186315; assembly: GCF_053290175.1. NCBI lineage: Bacteria > Pseudomonadati > Pseudomonadota > Gammaproteobacteria > Enterobacterales > Enterobacteriaceae > Enterobacter > Enterobacter sp. 186315. The sequence continues at coordinate 2,663 of NZ_JBPTTK010000029.1, forward strand.
GTACCAGCGTTACCGCCACCATAATCAGGTTGCCGTTCTGGCTGAGATCGACATGGTGCTGCACCCAGATCCGCGCGCCCGCCACGGCAATCAGGCCAAACACCACGATCGAGGCACCCCCGATAACCGGGGCCGGGATGGTGTGGATCAGCGCGCCAAATTTCGGCGAGAAGCCGAGCAGAACCGCCATCAGCGCCGCTGCCACAAAGACCAGCGTGGAGTAGACTTTGGTCACCGCCATCACGCCGATGTTTTCAGCGTAGGTCGTTACGCCGCTCCCGCCGACGGAGCCAGAGAGCATCGTTGCCAGCCCGTCACCCACGAACGCCCGCCCCATATACGGGTCCATATTGCGCCCGGTCATCCCCGCGACCGCTTTCAGGTGGCCGAGGTTTTCCGCGACCAGAATTACGGCAACGGGGGCGATCAGCATCATTGCCTGGCCGTTAAAGGTGGGCGATGTGATCTGCGGAAGCCCGAGCCAGGCGGCGCTTTGCACGAGTGAGAAATCAACCGGTTTCCCGAGCCCCATCACGTTCGCCAGCAGCGCATAGATCAGACAGGCCAGGATAAGCCCGACCAGAATCAGCAGGCGCTGGATCATCCCTCGCGTGAAGACCGCCACCAGGCCGATGCAGAGCACGGTCACCACCGCCATCCAGCTTTCAAACGGCGAGCCGGATACGCTGCGCACCGCAATGGGCGCAAGGTTCAGGCCGATCGCCATCACCACCGCGCCCGTCACGACGGGCGGCATCAGCCGCTCTATCCAGCGGGTCCCGACTTTCATCACCACCACGCCTACCAGGGTATAGACCAGCCCGCAGGCGATGATCCCGCCAAGCGCCACGCTCAGGTTCGGGTTGATCCCCTGACCGTTAAACCCGGTTGCGGCGATCACCACGCCAACAAACGCCGCGCTGGAGCCAAGATAGCTGGGGACGCGTCCGCCGGTGACGAAAAAGAACAGCAGCGTACCGATACCCGACATCAAAATGGACAGGTTGGGATCAAGCCCCATCAGCATGGGCATCAGCACCGTCGCGCCAAACATCGCGACCGCGTGCTGCACGCCCATCACCAGGGTTTGCGCTACCGGGAGCCTTTCATCCGGCGCGACCACGCCGCCTGCTGTAGAGGTCGATTTCAACTGCCAGTGGGGAAATCCGAACAAAGCCATGAGCGATCTCCTTAAGGAGGTTAACAGGCGGGTCGCATAAGCGCGTGATAGCCGCGGTCAAACCACACCAGACCCTGCGGCGCGGGGTGGCGAACGATAGAAACGATGTCGCAGAACAGGATGTCGTGGGTGCCCACGCTCACCACCTGGCTGATGCGGCAGTCAAACGAGGCCAGCGCCTCTTCCAGGCGCGGGCAGCCGGTTTCGCCCGTTTGCCAGGCGGCGGCGGCAAAGCGGTCGGCCATCGGCGTTTTGCCGCCGAACAGGTTTGAGAGCGGCTCTTGTCCGGCGCTCAGCGTGTTAACGCACAGGGTGCGGTTCTCGCTAAACGTCGGCCAGACGGAGGCGCCGCGGTTGAGGCACACCAGCAGGGTCGGCGGGGAGTCGGTCACGCTGCACACGGCGCTGGCGGTAAAGCCTGCCCGCCCGGCCGGCCCGTCGGTGGTAATAATGTTGACCGCTGCGCCCACGCAGGCCATCGCATCGCGAAAGGTTTGTTGATCGGGTGCGTTCATTTTCGCTCCTTATGCCAGCCCGCAGGCATCTTCAAAGGACAGACGCGGCAGGCGTCCGTAGAGTTTGCTGACGTCGCCATAGCCGATGTTGATCAGCACATTACTTTTCAGCGGCGTGCCGGTAAAAAAGGCGTCATCGACTTTTTGCCGATCGAAGCCGGACATCGGCCCGGTATCCAGCCCCAGCGCGCGGCAGGCGAAAATGAGATAGGCCGCCTGCATGGAGCTGTTGCGAAAGGCCGTTTCCTCCGCGAGCGCCGGGCTTGAGGTAAACCAGCTCCGCGCATCCCCGTGGGGAAACAGTTCCGGCAGACGCTCGTAAAATTCGCTGTCCCAGGCAACGATCGCCGTCACCGGGGCGGCGAGCGTTTTGTCGAGATTGCCGCCGGAGAGCGCGGGACGGAGCTTCTCTTTTCCCTCAGCGCTGCGTACAAACACGATACGCGCGGGGGAGCAGTTGGCGGAGGTGGGCGCCCACTTCATCAGGTCGTAGACTTCACGCAGCGTTTCGTCACTGACCTGAATATCGCGCCAGCCGTTGTGGGTACGCGCCCCGGTGAACAGCGTCGTCAGGGCGCTGGGGGTAATGGCTTCGCTCATGGTGGCTCCTTATAGCGCGGCTTCGGGGCTGTGCAGCAGGCTGGCCAGCCCGTTCAGCAGCAGGGTGTTAAAGGTATCGGGATCCGTGACGTTACAGGCGTGCCCGCCCTGGCGCATGACCACCTTATGGCTGCCGGGGAGGGCCGTCTGTAGCTCAGATGAACAGACGGCGGGCACCAGCAGATCGTCAGCTGAGCAGACGATCTGCACCGGGCAGCGGATACGGGCGGCGTGGCGGCGAAAGTCGGCCTGTTTCAGCGCCGCTAACCGGCGCAGCAGATTAGCTTTCCCCTGAAAATGCGCCAGGGCCAGCGCCTCTTCGGCCTCCAGACGTGGGGCGCGCGCCGCCATCCAGTCCGCCGGATAGAGAAACAGCGGCTGGGCCTCTACCCAGGCCTGTGCGCCGCCCGCGTGAAGCAGGCGTTCGCGAACCTGGAAACAGCGGCGAGTATGGGGATGCAGCGTCAGCCAGCCGTTAACGCACACCAGCGCGGTGACGGCATCAGGGTTATCCAGCGCCAGCTGGAGCCCGACAAGCGCGCCCAGCGCGTGGCCGACGACGGCATACCGCGCAATGCCCGCGCCCGTCAGCGCCTGCGACAGCTCGTTTGCCATCTGCGCCAGGCTGTAGTCGTCCGGCAGCGTATCCGGGTTATTGCCCGTTCCCCGCTGGTCGTAGCACACCACCTGGTATTCCTGTTCAAGCACGGCAAGCTGAGGCAGCCAGTAGCCGCCGTTTCCGCCCAGCCCGGCGATAAGCACCACGGCGGGCGCGCCCGCAAACGGCGGCGGTGAGACAGAGAGTTTCACGGCAACCTCACTTTGCAATGTGCGCGACGGTAGCGATTTCAACCAGCGCCTCGGGCTTTACCAGCCCGCACTGGATGCAGAACCGCGCCGGTTTATCCCCCGGGAAGAACTCGGCGTAGATTTCGTTAATCGCGGCGTAGTTTTTCCAGTCGGTGATAAAGATGCTGTTGAAGGTCACATCCTCCATCGTGCCACCCGCCGTTTCGATAACGCGTCTGATAGTTTCCAGAACATGACGGGTTTGCGCCTTTGGGTTGTCGGGGTAGACCACGTTGTTATGCTCATCGAAGGGCAGAGTACCGGAGACATACACCACGCCATCGGCAAGCGTGCCGGGCACGAACGGAGCAATTGGCGTGCTGGTGCCGGGTGGAATAATCACGGATTTGGGCATGGTTTTCTCCTCAGGCGCTGCGGGCTAACGGGGGATTCAGGGCGTCACAGAACTCATCAACGCTGCTGACCCAGCCAAAAAAGGTTTCGATATTGAACAGGGCGGCTTTCTGGGCAAATTCCGGCCCCGCCTGATGGGTGGCGTCCGCCAGCACCACGCCAAAGTATTCCAGGAAAAAGCCGTCGCGCAGGGTTGATTCAACGCAGACGTTGGTGGCGATCCCGGTAAAGACCAGATGGCGGATGCCCCGGCTGCGCAGCAGGCTGTCGAGCGGGGTGTTGAAAAAGCCGCTGTAGCGCGGTTTGGGCAGCACGATATCGCCCGCCTGCGGCACCAGTTCGTCAACCAGCTGGTAATCCCAGCCGCCTTTTGCCAGCAGCTTGCCCTGTAGCTCTGGTCGCTGACGCATGGTTTTCAGGGCGTTAGATTTATGGAAGTTGGGCGAGCCGGGGCCACCCGCCTCCACGTACTGCTCATCCCAGCCGTTCTGGAACCAGATAATCACCATGCCAGCGGCGCGCGCGGCGGCCACGGCGGTGTTGATATTTTCAATGACGGGCCGGGTGGCCGAGACATCAAATCCCGCCAGATCCAGATAGCCGCCCTGGCTGGCGTAGGCGTTTTGCATATCCACCACGATTAGCGCGCTATGCTCTGGCGCAAAGGTAATGGCTTCCGGGCGTGCGTTGAGCGTGGTCATTACGCGACCTCCTTCGTTACGGCTGGGATGTGGGCGCGGCACTGCATCAGCGGCTGAATACGTTCGCCGAAGGTTTCCACGCCTGTCAGGAAATCGTCAAAGGTCAGCAGTACGCCTTCCGCGCCCGGCACGGCGGCGACGTCATCCAGCATTCTGGCGACATTGGCGTATGAGCCGACCAGCGTACCCATGTTGATGTTGACGGCGGAGGTCGGGTCCGCCATCTGGCGCACGTTGGTATCTGACCCGGAGCGGGTATCTTTCTGGCTCTGTTCGGTAAGCCAGCTCAGCGCCTCTTCATCGGCTCCGGCTTTATAAAGGTCCCATTTGGCGCGCGCGGCCTCGTCGGTTTCGTCAGCGATGATCATAAAGAGCACGTATGAGCCCACGTCGCGCCCGGTTTTGTCGGCGGCCTCTTTCATGCGCGCGGCGGTGGGGGCAAAGGCGGCGGGGGTGTTAACGCCTTTTCCGAAGCAGAAGTTGAAGTCGGCGTATTTCGCCGAGAATTCCATTCCCGCATCGCTCTGCCCGGCGCAGATCACCTTCATCGGCACCGACGGCTGCGGGCTGACGCGACAGTCGTTCATGGTAAAGAAGTCGCCTTTAAAATCGCTCTTGCCCGTCCCCCACAGGTCGCGCAGCACCTGCACGTATTCGGTGAGGTAGTCGTAGCGGCGCGAGAAATACTCATCCCCCGGCCAGATACCCATCTGGTCGTACTCCGGCTTTTGCCAGCCGGTGACCAGGTTGACCCCAAAACGCCCGCCGGAGATGGAATCGATGGTCGAGGCCATGCGCGCAACGATAGCCGGGGGCAGGGTGAGCGTGGCGGCGGTGGCGTAGATCTGGATGCGTGACGTGACGGCCGCCAGCCCCGCCATCAGGGTGAAGGATTCAAGGTTGTGGTCCCAGAATTCGGTTTTGCCGCCAAAGCCGCGCAGCTTGATCATCGAGAGCGCAAAGTCGAAATGGTAGTGCTCCGCTTTCTGCACGATGGCTTTGTTCAGCTCAAAGGTCGGCATGTACTGCGGTGCCGTGGTCGAAATAAGCCAGCCGTTATTGCCGATAGGGACGAATACGCCAATTTTCATCACGAGCCTCTCTTCATCACATATAGGTTGAAAGTCAGACGCGGCGCTGCATCCTGCATTTCCTGTTCAGCCTCGTAAGAAAGGTTTTGCAAAGGGAGTGCCAGTTTTGAAAATGGCTTTGTTATTAATGTGTTAACGATTGGTTGGTGAAATGCAGCTTGATAAAGTGGACTGAATGGTCAAAAAGATTGCACGCAAAACAGGCAGGGTTGCGCGATGGCGGTGCAGGGAAAGGGGCCTGGCTGATTTCAGTAAGGAGCAGAAAGGTACTCTCTGCTGAAGGGGATGATGTACGTTAAACGCTTGCCCACCATAGCAATGATGGGCAAGTGAAATACCCTAATGATGCTTCACACCTGGGAATAACCGCCGTCTATCACGATATTGGCGCCTGAAACATAGCTGCTTTTATCAGACGCTAACCAAAACACGGCTTCAGCAACCTCCTGTGCTTCACCAATACGGCCAATGGGCGTTCCTGCTGCAAACGCGACTTTAGCCTGTTCAGCCTCACCCGGACGGGTGAATTGACCATCAATGATAGGAGTATCAATTGCGCCCGGGCTAACGACGTTAACCCTTATCCCGTCAGGCGCGAGCTCACGGGTAAGCGTGCGAGCCAGCGAGCGCACCGCGGCCTTCGTCGCCGAGTAAACGCTATGCCCAGCAAGCCCTTTCGTGCCCGCCACAGAGCTGGTCATAATAATGGAGCCTGATTCTGTAAATAGCGGCAATGCTTTCTGTATGGCGAAATAGACGCCTTTAACATTGGTATTGAACATTTCTTCAAACTGGATTTCGTCGACCGCTTTCACCGGAGATAACGTAATGGTTCCGGCGTTGGCAAACAGGATATCCAGCTTCCCTTTTTCAAGAGAAATAACCTCAAAGAAATGCGCAAGATCCTTTATGTTTGCTACGTCACCCACGATCCCTTTGGCATTTTCAGTCCCCAGCAACGCCACCGCATCGTCTAATGCGGCCTGACGCCTGCCCATTAAAAAAACGAAAGCGCCTTCATGAACGAATTTCAAGGCCGTTGCTAAACCGATGCCGCTGGTACCACCGGTTATTGCCGCCACTTTTCCGGTTAGCTCTTTCATCGATCCTCCTGATTTTTCTGCGTTTCGGCGCTATTCCATCGGGCAAAATCGTTATAACCCTCCGCACCGCCGCCAAAAAACGCCTCGCGGTTATAGTGAGTTAAGGGATAACCATTTTTAATACGATCCGGGAGATCGGGGTTCGAGGTGAAAAGTCGTCCAAACGCAATGAGATCGGCATCTCCACTCTCTATCATGGCTTCGGCGTTTTCCGGTTTGAAACCGCCTGCGGCGATAATTTTACCTTTGAACAGGGGGCGAAGCTGTCCGCTGGCGATCGGTTCTTCTTCAACCCCGGACAGGCGATCTTCAGGCCCGACAATCCTTGGCTCAATAATATGCAAATAGGCAAGGTTAGAATGATTTAGCTGCTGCGCCAGATAACCAAAGGTCGCCAGAGGCGAACTGTCGTGCATATCACCATAAACCCCGCTGGGTGAAATACGTACGCCCACTCTGCCATCGCCCCAGACCGACGTCAGATCGGAAACGACCTCCAGTAAAAAGCGGGCGCGGTTTTCAAGGCTACCGCCGTAGCTATCCGTGCGTTGATTGCTTCCATCCAGCAAAAATTGTTCAGGCAAATAACCGTTCGCACTGTGAAGTTCAACACCGTCAAACCCGGCTCTTCTGGCACGAATCGCTGCCTGATAAAACTCACCGCGAATGAAATCAATGTCGGCAATGCTTAACGCCCGAGGCTGAGGAAATAATTTTCCCTGATAGTGCCCCTCGTTATCTTTACCCACGCCGTAGGTGTTTTTCGCCGTCAGAGCAGAGGGGGCAACGGGCTGATGTCCCCGGGAAAGCTCAGGCAGCGACTGGCGGCCAGGATGCCATAGCTGGAGAAATATAAAGGCACCTTTAGCATGGACCGCATCAACAACCCTCTTCCAGCCCTTTTCCTGCTCGTCGGTGAACATCCCCGGGGCGTCGGCATAGGCATTCGCATAAGGAGAGACCGCCGTGGCTTCTGCAATCAGTAGCCCTCCCTGACTGGCGCGCTGCGAGTAGTGCTCAACCATCAACTGTCCGGGAATGTTGCCCGTTTCGGTGCGCATCCGCGTCGTGGGGGCCATAACAATACGGTGTTCAAGGTTTATCGCACCCAGTTTGATGGGATTAAAAAGTTGTCTGTTCATGAATATTATCTCTCATCGGTAACGTGTTGAGAGAATGGTAGTCATGCAAGGTCATGATTTATATAGACAAAAAGCAATAACACTTATTCCGGAGAGGAATGGGTACCTAAAAACAGGATTTAACAAAATGGATGAAAGATTTGACCTTGCCGCTGACTAAGGTTCCGGTTGGGTACAATGCCCAAAGGGTGAGTGGCTCTAATTCCCAGTCAGGCAGGATTTTGACCACTTTTCCTGAAATAAGCTCGTCCCGGAACATCCATTCAGAATTAATGGTAAATCCGAGGTTGTCTAATACGCAGTCACGGACGGCTTCTGAGGAGTTCGTTTTAATTTTTCCATCCAGTATTATCTGCTGGCTTTGCTTACCTTTCTGTAAAACCCAATTAATACCGCTATTGTCGACATTATAAATAACCGCCTGGTGCGATAATAAATCTTTCGGCTGCTGAGGTACGCCGTGGAGTGCAAGATAATCGGGTGTCGCCATGATATAGCGCTGGCCCACGTGGAGCCGGGTGGCGGTAAAGGCGGAGTCGGGTAAATGACCTACGCGCAATGAAACATCTACGCCATCCCTGATAAGATCGGTGTTGCGATCGTTGAGAAGTAATTCAACATTCAGCATAGGATTAAGACGAAGAAAATCCGCCAGTCGGGGCAGTACATAGTTTCTGGTCAGCGTAACCGGGGCGCTAACCCTGATATTTCCCGTCAGCTTTCCCTGCTCGTCTTGCGTACTGGACATTAACGTTTCGACCTGAGCGAGTATTTCCCGGGACTGCTCGTAAAATTTCATTCCCGCATCTGAGGGGGTTATTCCTCGGGTACTGCGGATAAACAGGCGGGTACCAAGCTGTTTTTCCAGGCTCGCAATGCCTTTTGATATTGCAGGCTGACCGATGTTCATACGTTTGGCCGCCGCAGAAAATGAGCCCGTTTCCATTATCGCGACCAGGCTTTCCATTATCTGGAGTCGTTCCATAGTGCTGTTCTGCTCGTCAGAAATGAATAGGTGGCTAATATACGCATTATCGACAGGCTTAGCATAGCGCTAACCTTATTGAGTGGTGAAAAGGGACAGGGGGCCGGTCAATGCTCTTGGCCTCCACCCGTCACAGAATGTCGAGACAAATCACGGCTTTTGCTATCCTGTTCCCAAACCACTAAGGAAAGCGAAAATGTCCCAGACAGCAGTAAAAACTCCCGGTAAACGCTCGCGGGCGGTCAGTGCCAAGAAACAGGCGATTTTGAGCGCAGCGCTGGACACCTTTTCGCAGTTTGGCATTCACGGCACGCGTCTGGAGCAGGTCGCGGAGCTGGCCGGGGTGTCCAAAACTAACCTGCTGTACTACTTCCCGTCGAAAGAGGCGCTCTACGTCGCCGTACTGCAACAGATCCTCGATATCTGGCTGGCGCCGCTGAAGGCGTTTCGGGAAGAGTTCGCGCCGCTGGTGGCGATCAAAGAGTACATCCGCTTAAAGCTTGAGGTGTCGCGCGACTACCCGCAGGCGTCGCGGCTGTTCTGTCTGGAGATGCTACAGGGCGCGCCGCTGTTGAAGGCCGAACTCACCGGGGATTTGAAACAGCTGATTGACGACAAATCGGCGATCATCGCCGGGTGGGTGGCCAGCGGCAAGCTGGCGCCGGTAGAGCCGCATCATCTGATCTTTATGATTTGGGCCTCCACGCAGCATTACGCTGACTTTTCGGCCCAGGTCGAAGCGGTGACCGGAAAAACGCTTCAGGACGAGGCGTTCTTCCAGAGCACGCTGGAAAACGTCCAGCGGCTCATTATTGAAGGGATCCGCGTGCGTTAATTCCCCTCACCCTAACCCTCTCCCCAAAGGGGCGAGGGAAGAGTTCCGTGCCTCGTCAGCCCGGCGGGAGAGGGCAGCTTAAATCGCCCTCTTCACACTGCATCAGCGAGGCCAGAAACGCTTCGCGCTCCGCGGTTTTCTCCGTAAGACACTGGCTGACGATCATGGGCTGCACGCTGCCGCCCTCTGTTCCCGAGCCAATGAATTTGCAATCCGCATCACGCAGAGCGATCCACGCCTGCTGGGCTTTTTTCAGCAGTTCACGCTGCGGCTCGGGGGCACGTTTGAAGGCGGCCTGGTAGGTCTGATTGAGCTTTTTATCCGCCGCCTCGTATTGCTTTGCGGCGCAGGTATTAAGGTCAAGCTGGGTGCTGGCGCTGGCGCACTCGTCCGCAAGCGCGTGGGCGCTCAGCAGCAGAGCGGCACCCGCCAAAAGATAACGTTTCATTTTTCCCTCCCTATAAAAAAAGCCGGACGCGCTGTGCTTATCCGGCTTCTGATTTTGTAGCCCCGGTAAGCGTAGCGTCACCGGGGAAAGTTTACACGATTAACCGATAGTCATCAGGCTGGCGTTACCGCCCGCCGCCGCGGTGTTTACGCTGAGCGAGCGCTCCACGTACAGACGCTCCAGCAGCAGGTTGGTCTCACCGCGGGCGAAGCCCTGCACCGAGACAATCGCGCCGCTGCGGGAGGCGACCTGCTCGCACAGTTCGCGCAGCTGGTCGGAATCGCCGTGATAAATCACCGCGTCGAACGGCTGGGTGAACAGATCGTCCGCCTTAGCGAAGTGGATACGCGAAGCGACCGCTTTCGGCAGCTGCTTCGCCAGGTCGCGATGCAGACCGTCTTCCGGCCACAGCACCTCGCAGCCCGTTGCGGCAGCGGCGGCAAGCTGCACCAGCGCGTCCTGCTCATTATCCGCCACGCACAGCACGCGCTCGCGCGGCATCAGCGTCCAGGTGTTGCGCTCGCCGGTTGGCCCCGGCAGCAGACGCTGCGTGCCCGCCTGCGCCAGCTCGCCGTACTGCTTCGCCACCTTCTGTAGCTCTGGGCGCTTATCGGCCCAGCTAATCAGCGCTTCAAGCGGCTGCGTCAGCACGGTTTTCAGCTGTGCGTCTACCGGATACTCGCTGTCCTGGCGCGCCAGCGTCACGCCCAGCGCGTTCTCAGGGCGGTTTGCCAGCAGGCGGTACAGATAGAGCGGGCCACCGGCTTTCGGTCCGGTGCCGGAGAGGCCTTCACCGCCGAACGGCTGCACGCCCACGACCGCGCCGACCATGTTGCGGTTGACGTACAGGTTGCCGACTTTGGCGCTGCCCGTCACCTGCGCGATGGTTTCGTCGATCCGGGTATGCACGCCGAGGGTCAGACCGTAGCCGGAAGCGTTAATCTGCTCGATCAGCTGATCCAGGTTATTACGGTTGTAACGCACCACGTGCAGCACCGGGCCGAAGACCTCTTTTTTCAGCTCGTCGAAGCTTGCCAGCTCAATCAGCGTTGGCGGCACGAACGTGCCGGTCTGCCATTCGCGGGCATCTTCGCTGTTTTCACGCACCGCCTGGAAGACAGGGCGGCCTTTGGCGCGCATCGTCTGGATGTGGTTTTCAATATTGGTTTTGGCTTCCTGATCGATAACCGGGCCGATGTCGGTCGTCAGACGTCCCGGGTTACCCATGCGGCATTCCGCCATCGCACCGCGCAGCATTTTCAGCGTGTGGTCAGCAACGTCGTCCTGCAAGCACAGCACGCGCAGGGCGGAGCAGCGCTGTCCGGCGCTGTCGAACGCAGAGGCCAGCACGTCCACCACCACCTGCTCGGTCAGGGCGGAGGAGTCGACGATCATGGCGTTCATCCCGCCGGTTTCCGCGACCAGCGGCGTCGGGCGACCCTGCGCGTCCAGACGCGTGGCGATGTTGCGTTGCAGCAGCGTTGCCACTTCGGTGGAGCCGGTGAACATCACGCCGCGCACGCGGGTATCGGAGGTCAGCTTGGCGCCCACCGTTTCACCGCGACCCGGCAGAAGCTGTACCACGCCCGCAGGCACGCCCGCTTCCAGCAGAATGTGAATACCCTGAGCGGCAATCAGCGGGGTTTGTTCGGCCGGTTTTGCCAGCACGCTGTTGCCCGCCGCCAGCGCAGCGGCGATTTGTCCGGTGAAGATCGCCAGCGGGAAGTTCCACGGGCTGATACAGACCACCGGGCCGAGCGGGCGATGGGTTTCGTTATCGAAATCATCGCGCACCTGCCCGGCGTAGTAATGAAGGAAATCGACCGCTTCACGCACCTCGGCGATGGCGTTGCTGAAGGTTTTACCCGCTTCACGCACCAGAATGCCGATAAGCTGCTGCATCTGATCTTCCATCAGCACCGCCGCGCGCTCCAGAATGGCGGCACGCTCCTGCGGCGGGGTGGCAAACCAGATTGGCGCGTTATTCACCGCGCTGTCGATCGCCTGCGACACTTCCTCTTCCGTGGCTTCACGCACGTAGCCGACGATATCTTTCGGCTCTGCCGGGTTCACCACCGCCTGCATTTCGCCGTCAGCAACGGGCATTTCGAGGATCGGTTTGGCCTGCCATTTTTGCAGGGCGCTGTTGAGCAGGGCGGAGGAGAGGGACGCCAGACGGTGTTCGTTCGCCAGATCCAGACCCGCAGAGTTCACGCGGCCTTTGCCGTACAGCTCGCGGGGCAGGGCAATCTTCGGATGCGGCAGGCCAATCTGGCCCTCCTGCGCCGCCATCTTCTCGACGGCCTGCACCGGATCGGCCACCAGCTCGTCGAGCGGCAGGGTGGTGTCGGCGATGCGGTTCACGAAGGAGGTGTTCGCCCCGTTCTCCAGCAGACGACGCACCAGATAGGCGAGCAGGGTTTCGTGGGTGCCGACAGGGGCGTAAATACGGCACGGACGGTTCAGCTTACCGTCGGCCACTTTCCCGGTGACCTGCTCGTACAGCGGCTCGCCCATGCCGTGCAGGCACTGGAACTCGTACTGGCCCGGATAGTAGTTCTGCCCGGCCAGGCTGTAGATTGCCGCCAGCGTATGGGCGTTGTGGGTCGCAAACTGCGGGTAGATCAGGTTCGGCACGCCGAGCAGTTTTTTCGCGCAGGCGAGGTAAGAAACGTCGGTGTAAACCTTGCGGGTGTAAACCGGATAGCCTTCCAGACCTTCCATCTGGGCGCGTTTGATTTCGCTGTCCCAGTAGGCGCCTTTCACCAGGCGGATCATCAGGCGGCGACGGCTGCGGCTCGCGAGGTCAATCAGGTAATCAATCACGAACGGGCAGCGTTTCTGGTAGGCCTGTATAACAAAGCCAATCCCGTTCCAGCCCGCCAGCTCCGGCTCGAAGCACAGTTTTTCCAGCAGATCGAGGGAGATCTCCAGACGGTCGGCCTCTTCGGCGTCGATGTTAATGCCGATATCGTACTGGCGCGCCAGCAGGGTCAGTGACTTCAGGCGCGGGTACAGCTCTTCCATGACGCGATCGTACTGGGCGCGGCTGTAGCGCGGGTGCAGGGCGGACAGTTTAATCGAGATGCCCGGCCCTTCATAAATACCGCGACCGTTCGAGGCTTTGCCGATGGCGTGGATAGCCTGCTGGTAGGAGACCATATAGGCCTGCGCGTCGGCGGCGGTCAGCGCCGCTTCGCCCAGCATGTCGTAGGAATAGCGGAAACCTTTATCTTCCAGCTTGCGGGCGTTCGCCAGCGCTTCGGCAATGGTTTCCCCGGTCACGAACTGCTCGCCCATCAGGCGCATCGCCATATCCACGCCTTTGCGGATCAGCGGCTCGCCGCTCTTGCCGATAATGCGGTTCAGGGAGCGGGAGAGGTTGGCTTCGTTATGGGTCGACACCAGGCGGCCGGTAAACAGCAGGCCCCAGGTAGCGGCGTTGACGAACAGCGACGGGCTGCGGCCAATGTGCGACTGCCAGTTACCGTTGCTGATCTTGTCGCGGATCAGCGCGTCGCGGGTCGCTTTATCCGGAATACGCAGCAGCGCTTCCGCCAGGCACATCAGCGCCACGCCTTCCTGAGAGGAAAGCGAGAACTCCTGCAACAGCCCCTGCACCATCCCGGCGCGACCGGAGGCGTTTTTCTGATTACGCAGCTTGTCGGCAAGGCTGTACGCCAGCGTGTGGGCCTGGGCGGCGATGGCTTCCGGCAGGCGAGCCTGCTCCAGCAGCATCGGCACCGCATCGGTTTCCGCACGGCGCCAGGCGCCGGTAATAGCGGCACGGCTGACGGACTGCGGCAGGATCTGCTCGGCAAATTCGAGGAACGGCTGGTGGTTATCTTCAGCGGCAGCGGCGGCTTCTTCGCTTTCGTTAGCCGCACCCGCCAGCAGGGCAGGCAGCTCCGGCAGACCCTCGTCGCTTTCCAGTCTTTCCAGATAATTAAAAATGGCCTGCTTAATTAACCAGTGCGGTGTGCGGTCGATGCGGGTCGCTGCGCTTTTAATACGTTCACGCGTAGCGTCATCCAGCTTAACCCCCATGGTGGTCATGCCCATGCCAAAACTCCTGTTGATGTTTCGTCGTTTTATATTGATGCGTGAAATATCCACCATGTTGCAACTTTGTGCAACCGTGTTAAATGTGACATGGTTTGCAAGCTGGAAAATGAATGGATTGTTAATGCCTGGTTAGCTGGAAAAAATTACTGGCTTATGCGTGCAAAGCCTGTTTTTATGCGGCGCTTAACACTTTTTAAAGGTGCAACCGTGAAAAGCGTGAGCGAGTGCAACCTATACGAAAGACGTATAAAACCAGGGATGAATTTGATGTAAATGCAGTGTTAAATCGTTTGTGTGCGGAGACTGCTTGCGGCAGGATACGCGCGGCCAACAGAAATACACATATCATCACCCCGTTCCGGTGATGTAATAAAAGGCAGCCGGGAAGGTTGCGATCAATATTATTGGAGTCTTTAAATGGCAATTAGCACACCGATGCTGGTGACATTTCTCGTTTATATATTCGGCATGATCCTGATTGGATTCCTTGCATGGCGATCGACCAAAAACTTTGACGACTATATTCTGGGCGGACGCAGTTTAGGCCCGATGGTTACCGCGCTTTCTGCGGGCGCGTCGGACATGAGCGGCTGGCTGCTGATGGGCCTGCCGGGCGCGATTTTCATCTCCGGCATTTCCGAAAGCTGGATCGCCATCGGCCTGACCGTCGGCGCGTGGATCAACTGGAAGCTGGTGGCGGGGCGTCTGCGCGTTCACACCGAGGCCAACAACAACGCTCTGACGCTGCCGGACTACTTCACCGGGCGTTTTGAAGATAACAGCCGCGTCCTGCGCATTATCTCCGCCGTCGTAATCCTGCTGTTCTTCACCATCTACTGCGCCTCGGGCATCGTGGCCGGCGCGCGTCTGTTCGAAAGCACCTTCGGCATGAGCTACGAAACGGCGCTGTGGGCCGGTGCTGCCGCCACTATTCTGTATACCTTCGTGGGCGGTTTCCTGGCGGTAAGCTGGACCGACACCGTGCAGGCGAGCCTGATGATTTTCGCCCTGATCCTGACCCCGGTTATCGTGATTTTCACCGTCGGCGGCTTTGGCGAGTCGCTGGAAGTGATCAAGCAAAAAAGCATCGAAAACGTCGATATGCTGAAAGGGCTGAACTTTGTTGCCATCGTATCGCTGATGGGCTGGGGGCTGGGCTACTTCGGCCAGCCGCACATTCTGGCGCGCTTTATGGCGGCGGATTCTCACCACACCATCGTTCACGCGCGTCGTATCAGCATGACCTGGATGATCCTCTGCCTGGCGGGGGCGTGCGCGGTGGGCTTCTTCGGTATCGCCTACTTCAACAACAACCCGGCGCAGGCGAGTGCGGTCAACCAGAACGCCGAGCGCGTGTTTATCGAACTGGCGCAGATCCTGTTTAACCCGTGGATTGCCGGTATTCTGCTGTCGGCGATTCTGGCGGCGGTGATGTCCACCCTGAGCTGCCAGCTGCTGGTCTGCTCCAGCGCCATCACGGAAGATCTGTACAAGGCCTTCCTGCGTAAAAACGCGAGCCAGAAAGAGCTGGTGTGGGTAGGGCGCTTTATGGTGCTGGTGGTGGCGCTGATTGCCATCGCGCTGGCGGCGAACCCGGAAAACCGCGTGCTGGGTCTGGTGAGCTACGCCTGGGCAGGCTTTGGCGCCGCGTTTGGTCCGGTGGTGCTGTTCTCCGTGCTGTGGTCGCGCATGACCCGCAACGGCGCGCTGGCAGGGATGATCATCGGTGCGGTAACGGTTATCGTCTGGAAACAGTTCGCGTGGCTGGGCCTGTACGAAATCATCCCGGGCTTTATCTTCGGCAGCATCGGGATTGTGGTGTTCAGCCTGCTGGGTAAAGCGCCGTCTGCGACGATGCAAAAACGCTTTGCCGAGGCGGACGCGCATTACCACTCCGCGCCGCCGTCTAAGCTTCAGGCGGAATAGTTTTCCCCTCACCCTAACCCTCTCCCCAAAGGGGAGAGGGAATAAACCTCTCTTGCTAAATTCTGCAATTTACGTTGATATCGCTGTGCTTATAACAATGAGGATAGCGAATAATGACCATTAAAACAGGGCTCGTGGCAGCGGCATTTCTGATGCTGGCAGGCTGCAACGCACCGTCGCAACACGTCGCAACAGATACCTGTAAAGCCGACAATCAGATGCAGCAAACCACGCTCTATTTCGGGCTGAACCGCCCGGCTGGGGCGCAAATCACAACCAACGAATGGCAGCAGTTTGTTGACCAGGACGTAACGCCGCGTTTTCGCGATGGCCTGACGGTGTTTGATGCCCGCGGGCAGTGGCTGGGAAATGACGGAAAGGTGGCGCGCGAGCCGAGCAAGGCGCTGATGCTGATCCACGGAAAAGACGCGAAGAGCGAGCAGGATATCGAAGCGCTGCGCGGGATTTATAAATCCCGCTTCGCGCAGGAATCGGTGATGCGCGTCGACCAGCCGGTGTGCGTGCAGTTTTGATTCATATGCCGGGTATGTGCGGCCTGATGCCCTCACCCAAACCCTCTCCCACGGGGAGAGGGTGCAAACACTCACGATATTGAATTACAACACTAATCCCGCAAAGCTCGCCGACAGCAGGCTCACCAGCGTCGCGCCGTACACCAGGCGCAGCCCAAACCGCGATACCACGTTGCCCTGCTGCTCGTTCAGCCCTTTGATCGCCCCGGCCACAATACCGATAGAGGCAAAGTTCGCGAACGACACCAGGAACACGGACAGAATGCCCAGCCCGCGCGGGGTCATCTGCTGGGCGATTTTTTGCAGCTCGATCATCGCCACAAATTCATTCGCTACCAGCTTGGTCGCCATAATACTGCCCGCATGTAACGCATCGCTCAGCGGAATGCCGATAAGCCACGCCAGCGGATAAAACACATAGCCGAGGATCTGCTGGAAGCTAATGCCAAACAGGCTGGAGAAGAGGGCGTTTACCGCGCTAATTAAGGCAATAAAGCCAATCAGCATCGCCAGAATAATCATCGCCACCTTAAAACCGGCCAGAATATACTCGCCCAGCATCTCAAAGAAGCTCTGAGATTCGTGCAGTTTTTCCAGCTTAATATCCGGCTCCGCTTCCGGGCGCGCCGGGTTGATGATGGAGAGAATAATAAAGGTGCTGAACATATTCAGAATCAGCGCGGCCACCACAAATTTGGCGTCCAGCATGGTCATATAGGCGCCGACAATGGACAACGACACGGTAGACATCGCCGTGGCGGCCATGGTGAACAGGCGACGCGAGGAGAGATCGCCCAGGATCCCCTTGTAGGCAATGAAGTTTTCCGACTGGCCGAGGATCAGCGAGCTGACGGCGTTAAAGGATTCGAGTTTCCCCAGACCGTTCAGCTTCGACAGCAGCGTCCCGATAATGCGGATAAAGACGGGCAGAATGCGCCAGTGCTGGAGAATACCAATCAGCGCCGAGATAAAAATAATCGGACAGAGGACGCCGAGGAAAATGAACGCCAGCCCTTTTTCCCCCATTCCGCCAAAGACGAAATTGGTCCCTTCGGCGGCAAATTTAAGCAGCGACTCAAAAAAGCCCGACACATATTTAATAATGAACAGGCCGCTTTCGGCATGCAGAAAAAAGAACGCCAGCGCGATTTCAATCACAATAAGCTGTAAAACGTAGCGAATACGAATTTTTCGGCGGTCAAAACTGACCAGCCAGGCAAGGGCAAGAATAATCACCAGCGCCAGCAGGAAATGGATAACGTTATACATGGTTTATTTTCGGTTGGTTTTTGAGGCGCATATTTAGCCACAGCTCAGATAAACCGTAAACGGGCATTTACGTTATAAGTTATAAACATAACGATAACCAATGAAACTATTAACCCGCGATGGGTTTACATCTGGTCATTAAAACGCAATACATTTCGCTTGTTTTTCTCTTCGCCGTAATGATAATCACTATCACAAGAATTTACTTTTCTTTGCACCAGTTGACCGCGACTAACATTTAAGGTGTCGGCATGTTTGTTCCATTTCTCATTATGTTACGTGAAGGCCTCGAAGCGGCCTTAATCGTGAGCCTCATCGCCAGCTACCTGAAGCGCACCCAGCGCGGACGCTGGATCGGCGTGATGTGGGTTGGCGTATTCCTTGCCGCCGCACTCTGTCTCGGTCTTGGTATCCTGATCAACGAAACCACCGGCGAGTTCCCGCAAAAAGAGCAAGAGCTGTTCGAAGGGATCGTAGCCATCATTGCGGTGGTGATCCTCACCTGGATGGTGTTCTGGATGCGTAAAGTGTCCCGCAACGTGAAGGTGCAGCTGGAGCAGGCGGTGGATAACGCCCTGCAAAAGGGCAATCACCACGGCTGGGCGCTGATCCTGATGGTCTTTTTCGCCGTGGCGCGTGAAGGGCTGGAGTCGGTGTTCTTTCTGCTGGCGGCGTTCCAGCAGGACGTGGGGATCTGGCCGCCCCTTGGCGCGATGCTCGGCCTCGCCACGGCGGTGGTGCTCGGCTTCCTGCTCTACTGGGGCGGTATTCGCCTGAATCTGGGCATGTTCTTCAAGTGGACCAGCCTGTTTATTCTGCTGGTGGCGGCCGGGCTGGCGGCGGGGGCGATTCGCGCCTTCCACGAAGCGGGGCTGTGGAATCACTTCCAGGACGTGGCCTTCGATCTCAGCAATATTCTCTCAACGCACTCTCTGACCGGAACTCTCCTTGAAGGCATCTTCGGGTATCAGGAAGCGCCGAGCGTCAGCGAAGTGGCGATGTACTTTATTTATCTGGTTCCGGCGCTGGTGGTGTTTGCCCTGCCGCCGCGTGCCAGCGCACAAACGTCGCGTACTGCGCCGTAACATTTACTTTTTAAAGGGAAGAGTCATGGCCATTCAGTTTCGTCGTAATGCGTTACGCGCAGGCATTGCCGCGCTGTTCGCTTCTGCATTTTCCGTGCAGGCTGCCGGGGTTCCGCAGGTCAAAATCACCGTAAATGATAAACAGTGCGAGCCGATGACCGTCACGGTTAACAGCGGTAAAACCCAGTTTATTATTCAAAACCACAGCCAGAAGGCGCTGGAGTGGGAGATCCTCAAAGGCGTGATGGTGGTGGAAGAGCGTGAAAACATCGCCCCTGGCTTTAGCCAGAAGATGACCGCTAACCTCCAGCCCGGCGAATACGACATGACCTGCGGCCTGTTGACCAACCCGAAAGGCAAGCTGATCGTGAAAGGGGAAGCCACGGCGGATGCCGCCAAAGGAACCGCCCTGTTGAGCCTGGGCGACGCGATTACCGCCTATAAAGCTTACGTCACCAAAGAAACGGCCGATCTCGTGACCGGCACCAAAGCCTTTACCGACGCGGTGAAAGCGGGGGATATCGAGAAGGCGAAATCACTGTATGCGCCGACCCGTCAGCACTACGAGCGTATCGAGCCGATTGCCGAGCTGTTCTCCGATCTCGATGGCAGCATCGACGCCCGTGAAGATGATTACGAGCAAAAAGCCGCCGATCCGAAATTCACCGGCTTCCACCGCCTGGAAAAAGCGCTGTTTGGCGATAACTCCACCAAAGGCATGGAGAAGTACGCTGAGCAGCTGAACGGCGACGTGCTGGAGCTGCAAAAG
Organism: Enterobacter sp. 186315; assembly: GCF_053290175.1. Classification (NCBI taxonomy): domain Bacteria; kingdom Pseudomonadati; phylum Pseudomonadota; class Gammaproteobacteria; order Enterobacterales; family Enterobacteriaceae; genus Enterobacter; species Enterobacter sp. 186315. The sequence continues at coordinate 22,113 of NZ_JBPTTK010000029.1, forward strand.
CGCATCAGCGAGCTGGCCTTCCCGCCGTCAAAAGTGGTGGGCGGCGCGGCGGGCCTGATTGAAGAAGTGGCGGCGAGCAAAATCAGCGGCGAAGAAGATCGCTACAGCCATACCGATCTGTGGGACTTCCAGGCGAACGTCGACGGCGCGCAGAAAATTGTCGACCTGCTGCGTCCTCAGCTGCAAAAAGATAACGGCGCGCTGCTGGCGAAAGTGGATGCCAACTTCAAGAAAGTGGACACCATATTAACGAAATATCGCACCAAAGACGGTTTTGAAACCTACGACAAACTGACCGATGCCGACCGTAACGCGCTGAAAGGGCCGATTACCACGCTGGCGGAAGATCTCTCTCAGCTGCGCGGCGTTCTGGGTCTGGACTAAGTACGATGAACAAGCAAGACGAATTCGACGTCGCTGAACCGTCACGACGTCGTTTACTGAAAGGGGTAGGGGCGCTGGGCGGCGCGCTTGCCCTGGCAGGAGGTTGCCCGGTGGCACATGCGGCGAAACCGCAGAGTGCCCCCGGCACGCTCTCTCCGAACGCCCGAATGGAAACGCAGCCCTTTTACGGTGAACACCAGTCGGGCATTTTGACGCCGCAGCAGGCCTCGATGATGCTGGTGGCGTTCGATTCTCTCGCCAGCGATAAAGCCGATCTGGAACGTCTTTTCCGCCTGCTGACCACGCGCATCGCGTTTCTCACCGCAGGCGGCCCGGCGCCGGAAACGCCAAACCCGCGCCTGCCGCCGATGGACTCCGGCATTCTCGGGTCGTTTATCGCCCCGGATAACCTGACCATTACCGTGTCCGTGGGCAGCGCGCTGTTTGACGAGCGCTACGGCCTGGCGAAGAGCAAGCCGAAGTCGCTGCAAAAAATGACGCGATTCCCGAACGACTCCCTCGACGCGGCCCTGTGCCACGGCGACCTGCTGCTGCAAATTTGCGCTAACACCCAGGACACGGTGATCCACGCCCTGCGCGACATCATCAAGCACACGCCGGATCTGCTGAGCGTGCGCTGGAAGCGGGAAGGGTTTATCTCCGATCACGCCGCGCGCAGCAAGGGCAAAGAAACGCCCGTCAATCTGCTGGGCTTTAAGGATGGCACCGCCAATCCGGACAGCCAGGACGCCGCGCTGATGCAAAACGTGGTCTGGGTGACTGCCGATCAGGGCGAGCCCGCATGGGCCGTGGGCGGAAGCTATCAGGCGGTGCGGATTATTCAGTTCCACGTCGAGTTTTGGGACCGCACGCCACTCAAAGAGCAGCAGACCATCTTCGGTCGCGACAAGCAGAGCGGCGCACCGCTCGGCATGAAAAACGAACACGACGTGCCTGACTACGCCAGCGATCCAGACGGGGAGGTGATCGCGCTCGACAGCCATATTCGTCTGGCGAATCCGCGCACCAAAGAGACCGCCTCCAGCCTGATGATGCGCCGGGGCTATAGCTATTCTCTCGGCGTGACCAACTCCGGCCAGCTGGATATGGGGCTGCTGTTTGTCTGCTATCAGCACGATCTTGAGAAGGGCTTCCTGAGCGTGCAAAAACGGCTCAACGGCGAAGCGCTGGAGGAGTACGTGAAGCCCGTCGGCGGCGGCTATTTCTTTGCGCTGCCCGGCGTGCGCGAGCGAAACGCGTATCTTGCACAGGCGCTGATCGAAGCCTGATCGTTGTCCCTGCGATAGTTCGCGGGGACATTATTTTTTTCTATGACTAATCTATTGTTATATTTCTGTAATATCCCTGTATAAGACTGATTTCAGCCGTAAGAGTTGTCTCATAGTTGCATTTAAGTAAATTAAATGTTGCATTTATGATAATTTTTGATGTACTTACTATAAGACAGCGGTAGTTCCCGGCAGTGATGCTGTATCACTATGGAGATCGCGAATGGTTGCGTCCTGTACTGGACAACGTAAACATAACAACCGCAGCACCCGGCGCGGAGGCTCAGACTCCGGCAGCGATTTCTTCACCACAAAATTCACCCCTTCAACACAAACTTCATCTTCTACCGGCCTGCAAAATGGTGCGCGTAGCCGTTTTGTATCGCCATCCGGTAATGCAAGCAATGGCTTACAAGGAAGCCAAACCTCAGATGTTCGTGCGCATAATCGTGCTGAAGCCGGCACGTGTGATGAATACCAACAACTCAAGGTGCTATCCATGGGAAGACAAAAAGCAGTGATCAAAGCTCGCCGCGAAGCTAAACGTGTGCTCAGAAGAGATTCACGTAGTCATAAGCAGCGTGAAGAGGAATCGGTCACCTCGCTTGTGCAGATGAGTGGCGTAGAAGCAATTGGCATGGCGCGGGACAGCCGTGATGCTTCCCCAATTGTGGCGCGCAATGAAGCTCAGGCGCAGTACCTGAATGCTATCGAGAGTAAGCAGCTTATTTTTGCTACCGGTGAGGCCGGATGCGGGAAAACGTGGATAAGCGCAGCCAAAGCAGCGGAAGCGCTGATCCATAAGGATGTGGAGAGAATTATTGTCACCCGTCCGGTACTGCAAGCTGATGAAGATCTCGGCTTCCTGCCCGGCGATATTTCGGAGAAGTTTGCCCCGTACTTCAGGCCCGTCTACGACGTGCTGGTAAAACGACTGGGTGCATCCTTCATGCAATACTGCCTGCGGCCAGAGATTGGCAAGGTAGAAATCGCGCCGTTCGCCTATATGCGCGGACGTACATTTGAAAATGCGGTCGTGATTCTCGACGAGGCTCAGAACGTGACCGCTGCGCAAATGAAGATGTTTTTAACGCGCCTCGGGGAGAACGTGACGGTCATCGTCAACGGCGATATTACCCAGTGCGACCTGCCATCCGGCGTCAAATCCGGGTTGAGCGACGCCATGTCACGGTTTGAAGAAGACGAGATGATTGGGGTGGTACGCTTCACCAAAGACGACTGCGTGCGTTCGGCGCTCTGTCAGCGCACGCTGCAAGCGTACTATTGAGGTTGTTGTTGTGTTCAAGGCCCGGGAAACCGGGCTTTGTTTTTTTTCGGACTAGGTGCAGCAGCTATTTTAAGGTAATAAATGTGAGGACATATTCAAACTAACGATTTATTCAATCAGATATCTTTAGAAATAAATTAATGAAAAATCTCAACTTGGCTATAGGTATTGACCTCGGTACAACAAACAGTTTAATCGCCGTCTGGCAAAATGGTAGCGCGCAGTTAATACCAAATAAATTTGGTGAATATTTAACACCATCGGTAATAAGCCTTGATGAAAACAGTCAAATTCTGGTCGGTAAGCCTGCTGTTGCCCGAAAAACATCACATCCGGATCAAACGGCGTCGCTTTTCAAGCGTGCAATGGGCAGTAATACCCACTGGCGTTTAGGTGATGAGTCATTTAGCGCTCCGGAATTATCCTCGCTAATATTGCGTTCCCTTAAAGAAGACGCTCAGGACTACCTCCAGCAATCCATTCACGATGTCGTTATCTCGGTTCCGGCCTATTTTAGCGATGAGCAGCGAAAACATACGCGCCTTGCGGCAGAGCTCGCAGGGTTAAATGCGGTTCGTCTGATTAATGAGCCAACGGCAGCGGCAATGGCATACGGTCTGCATAAACAGCAAAAAACGCGCACGCTGGTTTTCGATCTCGGCGGCGGAACCTTTGATGTCACCGTACTGGAATACGCCACACCGATTATCGAGGTTCACGCCTCTGCTGGCGATAACTACCTCGGCGGGGAAGACTTTACCCATCTGTTACTCGAAGAAGTTCTTAAACGCTGGGAATTTGATAAATCAACATTGACGGATAATGACCTTGCCGCATTGTGTGCGTGCGTTGAAAAGGCCAAATGCACCAGCGCCTCGCCGCTGCGCATCACCTGGTCTTATCAGGGGCGAACGCTTGAAAGTGTATTTTATGATGATGAACTGGAGGCCCTGTGGTTACCGCTTCTCAATCGACTGCGCGTACCCATTGAGCAGGCGCTTTACGATTCCAGGCTGAAGCCTGAGCACATTGACAACCTGGTGCTGGTCGGGGGCGCGTCTCAAATGACGCTGGTGCAGCGAATCGCGGTACGCTTGTTCGGAAAACTGCCTTATCAAAGTTTTGATCCCAGCACTATTGTGGCTCTGGGTGCTGCCACTCAGGCTGCCTGTCGCCTGCGTCATGAAGACGTCGACGAGGTGATCCTCACGGATGTTTGCCCCTACTCGCTGGGTATCGAAGTTCATCAGCAGGGCGTATCGGGTATTTTCTCTCCGATTATTGAACGCAACACTACCGTTCCCGTTTCAAAAGTGGAAACTTACTCCACCCTTTTTCCTGAGCAGGATTCAATTTCTGTAAGGGTGTATCAGGGGGAAAGTCATAAGGTGAAAAATAATATTTTGATTGATGCGTTTGATATTTCATTTAAGCCTGACGGACGCAACCAGGCAATTGATATTCGTTTTAGCTTCGATATTAACGGCCTGTTGGAAGTGGATGTGCTGCTGGAAGACGGCAAGAGCGAATCACGTATTGTCAGCCACGGCGCAACATCGCTAACACCGCAGCAAATCGAGGCCAGCCGTGAAAGACTGCTGGCCCTGAAAATTTATCCTCGCGATCGTTTAATTAACCGCACGTTTAAAGCGCAGCTGGAAGAACGATGGTCCCGCGCGCTGGGCGAAGAGCGTGAAGAGCTGGGTGAGATCATTACGGAGTTTGAGGCTGCTCTGCTTTCTAATGACATGCAACACGTTGACGAGGTGCGCCGTCGTATCTGTGGCCGTACTGGAATTGAGGAGCCGCAACTGAGAGAGGTGTAAACATCGGAAAATTCGCGACAAATGTATTACCCCGTGGGAGCGACCGACGGGGTTTAGTTTTGCGCTGTCTTCAATTGACTATTCGGCGCCGCGAGTGACCAGTATGACCACCAGTTTTATAATGGTGATGAACGACACGATGAATAAGAACATCTGCCAAAGACTTACCTCATCATCTGACTGAACCCTCTCATCGTGGGAAGCCAGTTCGGCTAAAGTATGCATCACTAAGGATTCCAGGGGGCAAGTCCTGTCAAAATGGCATTTTTTTAGACTTTTCTTCGATAAAGGCGCGTCTGCACAAGCCAGACTGTCTGCAAACTGAAATACCGTCCAGTAGGGGTGTTGGCGATGTGACTTATCCAGCGGTGGAGCGTTAGGATCGAGTCTGCGGGCAATAAAAGAGCAACTGAGGGGAGACAGTTCGCCGCTATGCAAAGCTTCCGCCCATAGCAGGAGGGTACGGGCACTGCTACCAGGCGCAAAGCGTAGCGATTCGCCGTTGATATTCACCTGCTCACGCGCCTCAATGGCCATAATGAGCAGCGGAAAATAATCGGGTCGATGGAGGCGGCACCAGCGAAGCAGGAGTTCGTCAGCCTGTGTGGAAGGATGCTGCTGCCACAACGCACAAAGCTCGGGCAGCAGGCTTTCGCCCTCGCCGCAATATACGCGTTGAGCACAGTGCAAATAATCTGCACTCGAATTTTGTGGCTCAGTTTGCCGCCATGCCTGTGCAATGGGCAGCAGTTCCGCAACGCCCATGTGCAGATAGCTAAACCAGCGAAGTAAGCGCCGCTGAAAGAGAGGGTCATCAGGCATATACACTGCGCCGTGCTGCGCCATTATCAGCGAGAACTGCCGGGGATACTGGAAGAAGGTATTTTCCAGATCATGGTAAAACGAAAGAGTATGGTTTTGTACCTCCACCGGCAGATGCAGCATCAGGGTCAAATCGAATATATCGCCGTGCTGAAGATAGAGCAGGAAGTTTTCCAGCGCATCAGGATCAATCTCGTCATCGTTATCCAGCCGTCCCCAGTTCAGCCTTTGCGCCAGTAGCATTGCACAGCTGTAGGATAATATGGGGGCCTGCATGGCAATCTCGCAGAGCAACCAGCGCGATGTTTCTATCTGGGGAAGCGACAATTTATTGAGTTGCTGGATAAATATCTGCCACGCCTGCGGCTGAAAGCGACGTTTGCCATCCGCCAGCAAATCATGGAAGTCTGCCTGTAATTCGTTCATCCAGACAGTATTCGTTTCTTCCTTCATTACGCGGGATTTGAGGGGTTTAGTTTCCTGCAACGCTATTTCGTAGGCTTCACGTAATTGCTTAAAGCCCTGGGGATCATTTTCTGGGTGGAAAGAGGGTAATAATGATAAATATGCCTGACGGATGATCTCCACGTCAGTCGTTGCCTCGATATTAAGCATTTGCCAACAGGTTTTCATAGATCGCTTATATCCTTCAGCGTTATGGGACATTCCGGATACGCAGTTAAATAACGCCACGGCAATGTGGTGTAATAACTATCTGCGCTAGCGACCAGTTGACTCATCATCTTACGCTCTGCCTTGTCAAACTCTTTTCGGACGAGTTGCTCCCGTAGCTGGGCTAACTCGCCTTCATCCGACCATCGCCAGTACAAACGCCCTAATGAATAGGCGCTGAAATATTGCATCCAGCTGGAATAGTAATGTAGCGCCCGGATCTGGAGTCTCGACTGGATCCACAGGCTCTCTTCTTCAGTGAGCCATTTGTTGAGTACGCCCACCCGACAGAGAAACCCCATACGAACGTAGTCCCAGGCCCGAATCCCGCCTTCACCGCAACAGACTGCCGTATCTGCGACATAGCGGGCAAAGATCTGATTCTGTTCATTCAGCGTGTTGACAAATTTCTGCCATTCCAGAGGTGTATGGCGAAACCAGCGGTGGTACATCTCATTTAATTGCACGGCGTGACCATCGTCAGTCATACTGTAAATGGTACGTAACAAGGCTTTGCGTTTATTTATTCCCCAGCTCGATGCAAGATCAAAATCTTCAATTCCCAAATACATTTTTGGTGAAGTATGTGAAGGGGAGCAGTTTTCGTTTAAAATTTCCATCGGTGCGGAAAGCGCGAAAAGTAAATATTGAGATTCGTTATCCATAATAGTTCACTGAAAATTCATTCATATAATCAATCGAAAATTAAAGATTCAATGTCAAATAGGGATGAAGTATATAGCAATCTCTTTTTTACCATTAAAATATATAAATCCAGAAACGGAATATTTTTAAAATGGACATTTCTCTGCCTGTCATTTAAGCGGACATATTTATGAAGTAGTTAACGGTGAATGGGGTATATGCAGTCCAGAAACCGAGCTTTGTTTGTGCGGGCATGATGTCGGGTGGCGCTGCGCTTACCCGACCTACAAAACCCCGATCGTAGGCCTGGTAAGCGCAGCGTCACCAGGCATGAAGAGTGCAGGGAGTTCCAGGGTTCGAATCCCCTGGTGGCGATCCAAAAGAAAAAAGCCCGTACTTTCGTACGAGCTCTCATCTTAAATATGGCGGTGAGGGGGGGATTCGAACCCCCGATACGTTGCCGTATACACACTTTCCAGGCGTGCTCCTTCAGCCACTCGGACACCTCACCATATTGTATTGCTGCCTGACCGCTTGGGGGGCAACGGGGCGCTACTATAGGGAGTTGCGCTAAAACGGTCAAGCAGATTTTCAGCATTCGTGCCTTTTCGGTTAAGCAATAAGCAGCTCCACGGTTTTTACGCCGTGGAGCAGGGGATTAACGCTGTGAATCGAGCACTTCGCTGTTTTTTACCACTTCCTGTGCTTTGCCATAGCTTTCGATCAGCAGTTGATAAGCCGGGAAGATGTGGGTGTAAACCTCGGCCCACGCCGCAGCATCTTCTCGATTCCACGTGCGCTGGATTTCAGATGCTACCGCCGCCGTATCCATCGGCACAACGCCTGCCTGAACCACCCGCGCCAGGGTGATCTCCTGGGCCATTTTGCTGTAGGTGCCGGACGCGTCGATCACCGCAAACACCTTATAGCCATCGGCTACCGCGCTGATGGACGGAAAGGCCATACAGACGCTGGTGATGGTGCCCGCAATAATCAGCGTTTTGCGCCCGGTCGCCTTAACCGCAGCGACAAACTCCGGGTTGTCCCAGGCGTTGATTTCACCCTTGCGCGCTACGTACTGAGCATGAGGCGCGTTAGCGTGGATCTCCGGGATCAGCGGGCCGTTGGGGCCTTGTGGTACCGATGCGGTGGTAATCACCGGGATGTTCGCCAGCGTGGCGATTTTCGCCAGCGCCGCCGCACGGGCGCGCAGTTCTGGCATCGGCATATCGCCGACGGTCTGAAACAGACCGCTCTGATGATCGATAAGCAACATCACCGCATCGTTCGCATCAATGACCGGGCGTGCTCCACTAAAATTTGCAGGTGTGGACATATTGTTCTCCTTTATGGCATCAGATCTGGCCGAAGCGGCCTGAGTTGAAATCGCTTATGGCCTGCGCGATTGCGGTTTTACTGTTCATCACAAACGGGCCGTAACCCACCACCGGCTCGTTGAGCGGCTCCCCGGCCATCAGCAACACTTTGGCGTCGCGAGTGGCTTCAAGGTGGATTTTCGCTCCCTCCTGGCTCAGGACAACGAGCTGTGCCTCACCCGCCTGCGCCGTACCGTTTATCGTCATGTCACCCTCGGCGACTACCAGCGCGGTGCTCCAGCCCTCGGGCAGGTCGAGCTCAAGATGGCTACCCTGACGCAGGGTGATATCCCAGACGTTCAGCGGCGAGAAGGTATGCGCAGGCCCGGTTACGTCACCGTAGCGTCCGGCGATCACGCGCAGAGAGCCGCTGTCATCAGGTAACGCCACTACCGGGATGGCCTCTTTCGTGATGCTCTGGTAACCCGGCGCGGTCATTTTGTCTTTTGCCGGTAGGTTGACCCACAGCTGCATCATTTTTAGCTCGCCGCCCTTTTGGGCGAAGGCGCTGGAGTGGAACTCTTCATGCAAAATGCCAGCACCCGCCGTCATCCACTGCACATCGCCCGGGCCAATCACGCCGCCTTTCCCGGTAGAATCCCGGTGCTCCACTTCGCCGGAATAGACGATGGTGACCGTTTCAAAACCGCGATGCGGGTGCTCGCCGACGCCGCGTTTTACGCCATCTGCCGGGAAGGTGTAAGGACCGGCGTAGTCCAGCAGCAAGAACGGGCTGAGAGGCTCGCCGTGGGTTTGATACGAAAACATTGAGCGAACCGGGAAACCATCGCCAACCCAGTGCTGACGCGGTGCGGTATAAACGCCAGTTACATTTTTCATCGCTTTCTCCTGATGTTCAGTTGATGTTTATTAGCTTATATTCAGGTTTAATATCCCGGTAGACGGTGAAAATGACATTCACTGTTCCATTTTTAGAACGATGGGGTTTTATGCAGGATCTCAATGACTTCGCGTGGTTTGTGAAAGTGGTCGATCACGGTGGCTTCGCCGCTGCGGGCAGGGCGCTCGATCAGCCGAAATCGAAGCTGAGCCGTCGTATTGCGCAGCTCGAAGAGCGGCTTGGAGTAAGGCTTATCCAGCGTACGACGCGGCAGTTTGCCGTGACCGAGGTGGGACAGACGTTTTATCAGCACTGTAAGGCGATGCTGGTGGAAGCCGAGGCCGCGCAGGAAGCGGTGGCTGCGTTGCAGGCCGAACCGCGCGGGATTGTCAGGATCGCCTGTCCGGTTACGCTGCTGCACGTTCACGTCGGGCCGATGCTGGCGCGGTTTATGGCGCGATATCCGGGCATTAATCTCCAGCTTGAGGCCACCAACCGGCGTGTCGATCTGGTGGGCGAGGGCGTTGACGTGGCTATCCGCGTGCGCCCGCGCCCGTTTGATGACAGCGATTTGGTCCTGCGCGTGCTTGCCGACCGGGGGCATTGCCTGGTCGCCGGGCCGCAGCTGATCGAGCGTCACGGATGCCCAGCGAACCCGTCAGCGCTAAGCGAATGGCCTGGCCTGAGTACGGGGACGGGAAAGCAGCTGCATAAATGGGAGCTCAATGGTCCCGAAGGGGCGAAGGCCGAGATCCATTATTCCCCGCGTTTTATCACGACCGATATGCTGGCGCTGCGGGAAGCCGCAATGGCGGGCGTGGGCGTGGTTCAGCTACCCGTTTTGATGGTCAAAGACCAGCTTGCGACCGGCGCGCTGGTCAGAGTGCTGGAGGACTGGGAACCTCGCCGGGAGGTGATTCACGCGGTCTATCCATCGAGAAGGGGGCTGTTGCCGTCGGTAAGAACGCTGGTGGATTTTCTGACAGAGGAGTATGCGAGGATGGTAGAGGAGTGAGGAAGGGGAACTATTCGCGAATTTCTACTGGTGATTCAGTTCGGTAAGCTGGTTTTTAGCATCCCAGCTGTGGCTCTAGAGAAGCGGGCGGTAGCCGCCTTTGTCGACCTGTTTTTCCACCAGGCGGCCGTTGACGTCGTATTTCCATGTGGTCCGTTCGTCGCGGATAACCCGGACGAACCTCCCGGATTCTGGCATTCCGCTCTCAGGGTTGATGCGGGAGGTGGTGTGCCGCCATTCCTTACAGTGATGCAACGTCACCCGGCCGTCCGGGGCGATGGTCTCCCGCAGGCGGTGCAGGGCGTCGTAATCCCACTGCCAGGCGGCACCGCCGGGCATTATCCGGCGGAGCAGGTCGCCCTGTGCGCTGTAGCTGAACTGCTGCTGGCGGCCCTGCGGGTCGGTCAGGCAGACCATGCTGCTTGGCGGATATCGTCCGCGTTGCTGCGAAGAAAATATCTTTTGAATATGCATCCGTTCTCAGTCTGATGACTCACTGAAACAGAGCTTTAATTAGGGCATGCGCGATGTAGAAGATTTCAGAGGGGCTGATGACGGACAAAAGTAAGCTTAGAGTATCTCAGAAGGGTTTAGCAGGATAAAAAGATAGTTAAAAGCGTAAAGAAGGGGGGTGTCTTTTTTCCAATTGGAGTTAAATAACTATAGCCGGGGTGGCTTAAATTTTTCCCGGCTTTAATTTTAATAACTAATATATACTGAAGGGCCCATCAGTTGTATATGAGAACACCGCAAGTTTAAAAAAACATCATCTCCCTTTATTATAACTTCACTATTGCCAGATTTGTTTTCAATTTCTATTTTTGCTGGCATGTCAGTCGCCATACCTTCTATTTTTAAATGACGGACTCCGCTACAGTTTATGCCGCATCTACATCTGTTATAACCTACAACCCATTTGGGTGGTGGAATATCCGGCAGTACATTTACTAGATCAAAGGATATTATTACCGTGGCAGCTTCACGATCTATATTTATATCAAAGATGTCAATTTCACCAATTTCAATAGGTTTTGAAAAAACTTTGTTAAACAGTATGCTACCATCAATTTCATTCCAATTCATGTAATCCGCCTTAAAATTCATAATGTTCTCGTGTGCCAGGGACTGAGCCTGTTCTGGTATTTTCAATTGGCCTAACATTTAAATGGCGGCCTTGATCTCCAATTCCCTCAGGATAAGAATGTCCAGCAGAGTGATCTTGAATGACAATTTTGTGCCCATCCTTTTTAGTAAATTGATATTCCCTTGTCCAGACCTGATTACCGTTACTATCAAAAATTGGATTTTTTCTGGAATCAGTCATTGGAACATTTCTGTGATCACCATAAAATCCAGTTTTAGGATTGAATATCCTATCTGGTTGTTGGTTCATTGGGATACCGGCGTCTCTCTTCGCACCCCTAAATGCTGCATTTCTCGATGCATAGGGAGGACAACAAGCTAATCCCAGCGGATCTATCAAACTTAGAGGGTTTGTAACGTAACCGAATAGGTTCAATCCCCCCGCCAGCCCCACCGGATCCGCACACAAATACTGACCCGAATCAGCATCATAGTACCTGAAACGGTTGTAGTACAGCCCTGATTCCGCATCTTCGTACTGCCCCGGAAAACGCAGGC